>CAYOSK010000091.1:0-11068 GCA_964406585.1 uncultured Octadecabacter sp.
TTTCCATCCGCGTGGACGGGATCGAGGCCGCACAAATCGATCCTTTGATGCCGCGTCAGTCTGTGCAGACAGTGACAATAACAGTCACCCCCGGCCCACGGTTCACTTTTGGACGGGCAGATATCGCCCCTTTGGCGCGCGGCACGTCCCTGCCGGATGCCTTTTCCACAGGGCAAACGGCAAAATCCGATGTGGTCGGCGATGCCACGCAAGTCGCGGTTGAGGCATGGCGCAATGCGGGCCGCCCTCTTGCCCGACCAGCAGGGCAATCGATTACGGCGCGCCACCCTGATCGCGCGCTCGACGTTGACGTGGTCCTTGAACCCGGCCCTGAATTGACGTTTGGCAATATCGCGGTTGAAGGCAACGCTGCTGTGCGCGCCGAACGGGTGCGCGCGATTGCCGGTATACCAAGCGGGCCGTTTGATCCGGCGATGATCGAACGCGCGGAAACAACCCTGCGCCGGACCGGCGCATTTTCATCTGCCACCGTCATCGAAAGCGACACCGCAGAAGGCGTCACCCTCCCCTTAACGATTGCAGTGGTTGAACAAACGCCCCGCCGCGTCGGGTTTGGCGCTGAATATTCTTCGGTTACAGGGCTGACATTGTCGAGCTATTGGCTGCATCGCAATCTGTTGGGCGGCGCGGAACGGTTTCGGGTCGATGGCGAAATTACCGGACTGTCAGGCGGGACTGGCGGCATTGACTATTCGCTTGGCGCGACGTTCTTGCGCCCCGCCACCTTTCGCCAAGACACCGATTTCTTTGCTAACGCGCTGATCAAACAGCTAGATGAACCCGCATTTTTTCAACGCGACGCGAGCATCGAAGCCGGGATTATTCGTCGCATTGGGGATGACGTGGTGCTGGAATACGGGCTTGGTTACGCAGGCGGCGAGACTACGGATGCTTTGGGGACGCGGACCTACAGCCTGATTTACATGCCGCTAGAAGGCACGCTAGATCGGCGAAATGATCCGTTTGATCCAACATCGGGATATTACGCCAACCTTTCGATCACGCCCTTTGCGGGTCTGAACGGATCAGACAGCGGTGCGCGCGTCTTCGGGGACGGACGGGTGTATCGCAGTTTTGGCGATGATGACCGCGTGACGCTCGCGGCGCGCGGACAGATTGGATCAGTCTTAGGGGCGGATTCCAATAACGTGCCTGCCAGCTATCTGTTCTTTTCAGGTGGTGGCGGCACGGTACGTGGACAACCCTATCAGTCTTTGGCCGTCGATTTGGGCGGTGGGGCCGAAATTGGCGGCACATCGTTCTTTGGCGCACAACTTGAGGCGCGTGTCGGGGTGAGCGATAGCATTGGTGTTGTCGGGTTCTTTGATACCGGATTTGTTGGCGCGGATGAGGTTCCGTTTGAAAACGGTGAGTGGCACAGTGGCGCGGGCGTTGGTTTGCGTTATGAAACAGGCATCGGTCCAATCCGGCTTGACGTTGCCACCCCAACCACAGGTGCCAAAGCAGGTGAACGCATCGAGGTTTATATCGGCATCGGGCAAGCCTTTTGATGGGGCGTATTTTGGTCATCATGCTGTGTGTCTTGGCCGGGTCCACAGCGGCGCAAACGGCCGATGACGACCGCGGTTTTATCACCGGATTGATCGAAGACACCGTATCGAGCGACGACATGATCGTTCGGCTAGATAATTTTCAAGGCGCCCTGAGTTCCGAGGCCACGGCAGATGCAATCACGCTTGCAGATCAGGACGGTATTTGGCTGCGTTTGGATGGGCTGACGTTCGCGTGGGATCGATCCGCATTGCTGTCCGGACGGGTCGAGGTTGAAACCCTTCAGGCCGACAGGATCGAACTGATCCGCGTTCCAACGCAAGGCGGAGGTGACGCGGTACAGGCAGAGGCCACACCATTCTCATTGCCGGATTTGCCTGTTTCCGTTGATATCAAAAACGTCAGCGCAGATGAAATTATCCTGACAGAGGCCTTGTTGGGTGAACCTGTTACCGCGCAATTCGGCGGGACTCTTCGATTGGAAAACGGGAGTGCCACAGCGCAATTCCTGTTGGAACGCACGGACAGTAAAACGGGGCGGTTTGATGTCGATGTGTCATATGCTGAGGCCACGCGGCAGTTGGCCATGTTTATGGATGTGCAAGAAGGCACAAATGGGATCGCCGCGCGCCTGTTGAACCTGCCAGATCGCCCGTCACTTCGCCTTGATATTTCAGGTGATGCGCCGCTGGATGATTTCATTGCCGATATTGCGTTGGCCACGGATGGCACGGACCGCGTGCGTGGAACGGCGCGCATATTTCAGGATGATCCGTCGTTGGATCGTGCATTTGCGCTTAACCTCAGCGGGGATTTGCGCCCGCTGTTCGCGGACCAGTTTGATCCGTTCTTCGGCACAACCACAGTTCTGCGCGTTCAGGGTGCGGCATTGGAAACGGGTGGTCTGCAACTGAGCGACCTGACTCTCGCGGCAGACTTGGTGGTCCTGCGCGGGTCTGCGCAGTTTGACCCCCAAGGCTGGCCAAAGGCGATTGACCTGCGCGGTCAACTGGGCAGCGCGGACGGTACGCGGGTTTTGCTGCCCCTTCCCGGTGCCCCCACAGAGGTCAGCGGCGTCAACCTGAATGTGCAATACGATGTTAACGACGGGGATGCGTGGACGGGGTCATTTGACATCACATCGCTCGCGCGGGACGGAATAGAGATTGATGCACTGGCCCTATCTGGCGGCGGCATCATCATCCCCAGCGGGCTTGATCAACGAGGGCGATTTTCAGCTGATCTAAGCTACGGCGCACGTGGGCTGAACCTTAATGATGCGGCGCTTAACCAAGCCATCGGACGCGACATCACGGGTACATTGGATATGGGCCGCCTGACAGGCGAACCCTTTGTGATCCGCGCGCTAACAATAGACGGGGCGGGGATGACGGGCCGCGCAAATGCCTATGTCGAAGGACCCGATGATCGGTTTGCCACCCGCGCCGAGATCGCATTGAACGCGGGCGATTTCAGCCGCTTTTCCGCAATGTCTGGTTTGGATTTATCCGGAGCGGGCGCGTTAGAATTGCGCGGCACCGCCCAACCATTTGACGGAATTTTTGAGCTTGAGCTTAAGGCAGCCTCCAGCGATCTCGCGCTTGGGATCGCGCAGGTTGATCCGCTTTTGAGGGGGGACAGCACTGTATCGGTGCAGATTGAACGAGATACGGCCGGAACGCGGTTGAACAGCGTTGATGTCGCGTCAAACGGTGTCATCGCCACGGGCAGCGGCGAAATCACGGCCCGCACGGCCACAGCAACTTTTGATGCGCAATTGCAGGACTTGAACTTGATCACCCCTGATTTGAGGGGCCCTGCGATGCTTCGCGCGGACATCGTCACAGACCCGCAGGGCGTGATCGCGCTGGACACCGTTCTTAGTGCGCCGCGCGCAGATGCCGCGTTTGTTGGCACAGCCACGCCGGACCAAGACGGATATGTCCTGCGCGGCACCAGCGAAGCGAACGTTACGGACCTGAGCGCCTATCGCCGCCTTGTTGGGCAACCCATTGGTGGGGGGGTATTGGTTGGCTTGAACGGAACCTACGCGACCAACACGGGCGTCTTGACCGCCGACGTGCGCGCCCAAACCCAAGGGCTGAGCATCGGATCAGCACCAGTGGATCGTATCATTGCGGGTCTTGGACGTATTGACGCGACAGTCGGACTGTCAGAGGCAGGACGTTTGCGGCTGGATGCGTTGGACGTTGTGTTCCCCAATCTGACAGCACAAGGCAGTGTCGCAACGACGGGCGCGGATACCAGTGCAGATTTGTCTGTTCGGTTGCGCGACATTGCGCTTTTGGTGTCCGATTTTTCAGGCCCTGTGGTTGCAAATGTGACGGCGCGGCAGGATGCAGCAGGTTGGCAAATCAACGGGGATGCCGCAGGGCCAGTCAACACGAATGCGCGGGCGACCGGACGGGTATCTAACGCGGGTAATCTGGATATCGCTGTGACTGGATCGGCGCCGCTGGCTTTGGCAAATGTCTATATTGCGCCGCGCCAAATCAACGGATTGGCGCGGTTCGATCTGGCTGTTCAAGGGCCGCCCGCCGTGTCATCAGTGCGCGGCCCAATTCGGGTCGAACAAGCGCGGCTCGCTGCGCCAAACCTTGGCCAAGCCTTAGAAAACATCAATGGCACAATAACGCTGGCCTCGGGAACGGCACGCATCGACATAGCAGGTCAAAGCGCAGCGGGCGGTGATTTGACGATCACCGGGCCTGTTGATCTTGCCCCACCGTTTGAGGCGGCTTTGCGCGCGCAGCTGAGAGAAATCGTCCTGCGGGACCCGACGTTGTATCGCGCTCTTGCCAATGGCGACGTTGGTGTAAACGGCCCGCTGGCAAATGGTGCGACAATTGCTGGTGCGATTGCCCTGTCTGATGTGGAGGTGCAGGTGCCCTCTACAGGTGTCAGCGCGCTTGGCACCCTGCCCGAGGTGACGCATCTTGGCATACCGACGGATGTTCGTGCGACGCTGGATCGCGCAGGCGTGGGCGTGACCCCTCAGGCGCAAACAAACAGCACAAATGGCCCAAATTATCCGATTGATTTGACGATCAGCGCGCCGTCACGTGTGTTCGTGCGGGGGCGTGGGTTGGATGCGGAATTGGGCGGGCAACTCCGACTGACAGGTACAACAGGAAACGTAATTCCGATTGGCCGTTTCGATCTGGTCCGTGGACGTTTGAATATCCTAGGCCAAAGGTTCGAACTTGATGAAGGGTATGCGCAACTTCAGGGGGATTTTTCTCCGTTTTTGCGGCTGGTCGCAACAACCGAAACCACGACGGGCACCATCATCAGCATCGTTGTTGAAGGCCCTGCAGACAACATCGAGGTTCGGTTCGAAAGCACACCGGATTTGCCCCAAGACGAAGTGCTTGCCCAGCTTTTGTTTGGGCGCGATCTGTCCTCGATCAGCCCATTACAGGCCGTTCAATTGGCATCGGCGGTGGCCACGTTGGCGGGGCGCGGTGGTGGCAGTGTCGTGGATCGGCTGCGCTCAGGGCTGGATTTGGATGATCTGGATTTCACGACAGCCGAAGATGGCACTGCTGCTGTGCGCGCCGGCAAATATATATCAGACAATGTCTATACCGATGTGACCGTTGGTGCGGATGGGACCACAGAAATCAACCTCAACATCGATATTGATCGTAATTTCACCGCCCGTGGGTCTGTTGCATCCGATGGTGAAACCAGCGTCGGCATTTTCTTTGAGCGCGATTACTGACGCTTAGCCATGAAACGGGCCGGACGTGCCATTGGTAGGGTCCAGCGTTGGTGAGCAGCCGTTCGATCAGTGTTGGTTGCACCAGGCGCAAACGCGAAGATCATGACGACGCGATCCAAGGTTCCCCGTTGATCCATAAATCAATCGCCTGTTTGAAAGACCAAGTCCCGTCATAGCCCGCCGATTTGACGTGCCAGCGCCGCAACATCACTGACCCCTTCGCCGTGGCGCAAGGCGCAGAACACGAACGGACGCCCGGACCGCATTTTCGTGGCGTCGCGATCCATTATCGACAAATCCGCGCCGACATGGGGTGCAAGATCGGTCTTGTTGATCACAAGCACATCCGATTTGGTGATCGCAGGCCCGCCCTTGCGCGGGATTTCTTCGCCTGCGGCGACGTCGATCACATACAGCGTGATGTCGGCCAATTCTGGCGAAAACGTCGCCGAAAGATTGTCGCCGCCGCTTTCGATCAGCACCACATCAAGATCGGGGTGGCGCGTATTCATTTCAGCCACCGCCGCCAGATTGATCGAGGCATCTTCGCGGATCGCTGTGTGCGGGCAGCCGCCTGTTTCCACGCCGATGATCCGATCTGATGGCAAAATTTGTTGGCGCACCAGTTCTTCGGCGTCTTCTTGTGTGTAAATGTCGTTGGTGATCACCCCGACCGACAAGGATGGGGACCACAGTTTTGCCAGCTGAGCTGTCAATGTGGTTTTGCCTGCGCCCACCGGGCCGCCAATGCCAATTCGAAGGGGGCCGTTGATGCTCATGTGCGGAATACTCTGGATGTAAGGGTTTCGTGGCGCATCGCAGCGATGTCCGCAGCAAATGCGGTTGCGCTGAGATCATCCAGCGTCGCATCTTGTGCTTGATGCGCGACATCACTGCAGGCCTGTGCCAGCTGCGCAATAATTTGGTGACCGTTGGTTTGGCCAAGCGGGATAAGACGGATGCCGACAGACACAAGGCTGCTTACGAAGGCATGAAGATACATGGATGTCGTTGGACCAAGCGGCAATCCCGCGCGCCGCGCGGCACGCCCGACGGCCACCGGATAGGTTAATCCGTTTAAGGTTTCGTCGTGCGACAACACCCCCGTGATCTGGCCGAACGCCGCGCCTTGTAAATCCGTTTCCATGAGCCGCTCTTTGGAGGACACAAATGCCCGCGCGAACCTGTCAACCTGTTCAGCGTCGCTATCATACGCCGCCGCAATGAACACCGCATCACAATAACCGGCCCCATCCCGCAAGACCGTTTCGATCCACTGGGCTAAGGTGTCACGCCCGTCAACATGTCCATCTGTGATGGCCTGTTCCAACCCATGTGAATAGGCAAACGCCCCAATCGGATAGCTGGGTGAAAACCACTGCGCGAGCGTGAGCATTGGATCAGTGGTCATGATGGTGGTCTTTGGCAGGAACATGGACATGACCGTGGTCATGGCCGTGCGTGCGGCCATGGCCGTATGCCCCGCCCTCGGGTGTGAATGGCCAATGGACGTCTTTGACGGTGGCGCCCAGTTTCAGCAACATGTCTTTCATTACGTGGTTTCGCTGGATCAGAATGTGATCAGCTTCGATTTGGCACGGCGTGTGACGATTGCCGATATGCCAAACCAAGCGCACCAAATCACCACTGATTTCGTAAAGGTCTTCTTTGGCTGCGATACATTCGATCAGCCGCCCGTCGGTCAGCTCGAACGCGTCCCCGTGATCTACGGACGTGGTGTGATCAAGATCAACCAACACCGTTTCATTGTGTGCAGTCGTGATAACCTTACGGCGCAAAAATCGTTCATCATAACTCAGCACACATGTCGCAATGATGCCCTCAACGGCCCCGGGACGTTCGTTGCGGCGAATTTTATGGCAAGTGTAGTCGGCCATCAGAACATAAAATACCGCTGTGCCATTGGCAGGACGTCAGCCGGCTGACAGGTCAGCAATTCGCCATCCGCGCGCACTTCGTAGGTTTCCGGGTTCACTTCGACGGTTGGGGTGGCGTCGTTCAGGATCAAATCCGCCTTGCCGATGTTGCGGGTGTTTTCAACGGCCACCGTTTGCTTGGCCAACCCGAGCTGATCACGGATGCCCGCATCCTGCGCTGCGCCCGAAACAAATGACACAGACGTCTGCGACATTGCTGTTCCGTAGGCCCCAAACATCGACCGTGTGTACACGGGCTGAGGCGTCGGGATAGACGCATTTGGGTCACCCATTTGGGCCACCACAATTGTGCCCGCCATCAGCACCATTTCCGGTTTGACCCCAAAGAACGCGGTGTCCCACATGACCAAATCCGCGCGTTTACCTTCTGCGATCGATCCGATGTGCTGGGACACGCCATGGGCAATCGCCGGATTGATCGTGTATTTTGAAATATAGCGGCGTACGCGCAGATTGTCGTTTTCGCCGGTTTCTTCAGCCAGTCGCCCCCGCTGTTTTTTCATTTTGTCGGCGGTTTGCCATGTGCGGATCAACACTTCACCGATGCGCCCCATTGCTTGACTGTCTGACGCGATGATCGAAAACGCGCCCATATCGTGCAGGATATCTTCCGCGGCAATCGTTTCGCGGCGAATACGGCTTTCAGCGAACGCCACATCTTCGGGGATCGATTTGTCCAGATGGTGACACACCATCAACATGTCCAGATGTTCTTCTAGCGTGTTGACAGTAAAGGGCCGCGTCGGGTTGGTAGAACTGGGCAGCACATTGGCATCACCGCAAATCTTGATGATATCTGGCGCATGGCCCCCGCCCGCCCCTTCGGTGTGGAACGCATGGATCGTGCGGCCCTTTATCGCCGCAACGGTGTTTTCGACAAAGCCGCTTTCGTTCAATGTGTCCGTGTGAATCATCACCTGAACGTCCATGTCATCTGCCACAGACAGGCAGCAATCAATCGCGCCCGGTGTCGTTCCCCAATCTTCGTGAAGTTTTAGGCTACAGGCACCCCCATTGACCATTTCGACCAACGCGGCGGGTTGGGATGCATTGCCCTTGCCTGACAAACCGATGTTCATCGGGATGCCGTCGAACGACTGCAACATGCGCCCAATATGCCAAGGCCCCGGCGTACAGGTTGTCGCCAATGTCCCATGCGCAGGACCCGTGCCGCCCCCAAAGCAGGTGGTGACACCGGAATGCAAACTGTCTTCCATTTGTTGAGGACAGATAAAGTGAATATGGCTGTCCATGCCGCCAGCCGTCAGGATACGCCCCTCACCGGCGATTGCCTCGGTGCCGGGCCCAACGATGATATCCACTCCGCTTTGGGTGTCCGGGTTTCCCGCCTTACCGATTTTGTGGATCAGCCCGTCTTTAAGACCAACGTCCGCCTTATAGATGCCGCTGTGATCGACGATCAGCGCATTGGTGATCACGGTATCAACAGCCCCCTCGGCCCGCGTCGCCTGAGATTGCCCCATACCGTCGCGGATCACCTTACCGCCGCCGAACTTCACTTCTTCACCATAGGTGGTGTAATCGCGCTCCACCTCGATGATCAAATCCGTATCTGCTAGCCGCACCTTGTCGCCCACGGTGGGGCCAAACATTGCGGCATAATCATTGCGTGAAATTTTCGTTGCCATCTTACAAATCCCCCATCACGGCCTGATTGAACCCGAACACACGGCGCGCACCACCAAAGGGGATCAGGTTCACTTCGCGCCGCTGGCCCGGTTCAAACCGAACGGCCGTTCCGGCGGCAATATCCAACCGCATGCCCCGCGCGCCGTCGCGGTCAAACTCAAGCGCGGAATTGGCCTCGGCGAAATGGTAGTGCGACCCGATCTGTACGGGTCGATCCCCCGTATTGGCCACCATTAACGTGATTGCGTTTGATCCCTCGTTGAGAACCAAATCACCCTCGGCTGTCATAACTTCACCTGGTATCATCTGAGCCTCCTATCGGATCGGGTTGTGAACGGTCACAAGCTTTGTTCCATCGGGGAACGTCGCCTCAACCTGCACATCGTGGATCATCTCGGCGATCCCATCCATGCATTGATCACGGGTGATCACCTGTGCCCCAGCTTCCATCATATCGGCGACGCTGCGCCCGTCGCGTGCGCCCTCAACAACTGCGTCTGTGATCAACGCGATTGCCTCGGGGTGGTTCAATTTCACACCGCGCGCCAAGCGCTTGCGCGCCACCTCGGCGGCCATCGCGATCAAAAGCTTATCTTTTTCTCGGGGGGTTAGTTGCATTTTAGATCATCCATGCTCGGGGAAGGGAATTGTCGGTTAGGCGCTCCAGCACCGGGATTAACGCGGCACGCAACGCAAAGCTGTCTTGTGCCAAAAATCGCAGATGCAATACATCATCCCCGATCAGAGTTGCACCTGCGCTGTCTGGCAGGCCTGCACGGATCGCAGCCAAGTGGCCCGCACCGTCAGGCGCGATATAAACGAGCGACGCAAGCGCGCCCGCACCCAGTGCGGCGCGCTGCAACTTGTGCTGCGCGTCGCCAATCAACGCCATCGCATCCACAAACAAAGGTGAGCCATCGCGGTAAATTTCAACGCGGTCGCGAAACGCTATATCTGTGCAGACCTCGCCCATCGCCGCGCGCCCGAACACCAGCGGTTCGACGAACAACAGACGCGCATTCGATGCCAGTTCAATGCGCATGTCGCGCGTAAATCGAGAAGTGTTAAACAGAATGGTTTCTTGCGGCAGCCAGTCCAGCCGCGCGCCCGTCTCCACCTTTAACGTCGTGTTCAGCTGTCCGGTTTGATCCACCTGCGCGCCATATGCGCGTTCAGCGGCTTGCGTGGTAACGCACAAATGCGCGTCTTCCCCAGCCGTAAAAGCATATTCAAATTGATCGCCACCCGTAATACCGCCTGCGGTATTTACCGTAACCGCCTGAAGACCCGTTGCTGCGCGTGGAAACACAACCTTAGCAGATCCCGCCTGATGCAGACCATCCAATGCCGTTCCGCGCGGTGTGGATTTGACGGAAAGGCGGACGCGGCCCCGCGCGCGCGGGGTTGCAGCCACAAGAGCCGGATCGGGCAGTGTCGTTTGAATGTTCATTGCTCCTCCGTCTATGCGGTTTGCCGCCATGAAGGGCAGAAAAGCACCCCTCGATGAGCGACACAATGGCCAGAACTCTCTCAAACTGCCGCTTTTGTAATCGTTAAGTGCAGGGATTGGGCAAATTTATCCTTGATCGGTTGCTGACGCCGCACTCGCCGATTACGTTTTGGTTTAGGTTCCGGCCCGATCGATCCCCTTACGACATAGGACACAATCAGATCATGATGCATCACACTGCGCAGGCCATTGGCCTTGACCTTGGGGGGACCAAAATCGAGGCACAGGTGTTTGATGTTGACTGGCAGTCAATCGAAACGCGCCGCGTCGCCACGCCCGACAATTACGAAAACCTAATCCGGTCACTTGCTGATTTGATCACAGGCATCGAAACAGACTACCGGTCAGATTTGCCCGTCGGGATAGGGGCGGCGGGGATCATTCACCCTGAAACCGGACGCGCGGTTACAGCCAATCTTAACGCAAACGGCCGGACCCTGCCTGCCGATATTTCCGCCGCTGTCGGACGGGCATTGACCTATTTAAACGATAGCCGGGCAATGACCCTATCCGAAGCCGTGTTCGGCGCCGGCAAAGCCCATAACTGTGTCGCCTGCGTGATCTTGGGAACGGGGGTTGGTGGCGGCGTTGCCATAAACGGATGCCTGCAACACGGTCCAACACACACCGGCGGAGAATTCGGGCACACATCCGCGTCTGCCGCAATTGTTC
>CAYOSK010000092.1:0-10912 GCA_964406585.1 uncultured Octadecabacter sp.
GAAGAAAGCACAGCGTGAGGGGATGGTCTAAGACCATTCGAACATGTTTTGAATTGGGAAACCCCTGTGCTGTCTGGTACGGGGGTTTTTCTTTTGGAGTAACCTTGGTTCAATTCGAAAAGTTCATGGAGGTAGAATGTTAGAGGCAATGACGGAAGCAGTTATCGCAATCGGCTTCTTGATGATTTGGAGTGGTAGCGCTTGCCTGATCGGGAGCGTGCTTGTACCATTTTTCCGGGACGGTTTCTTACCGTTCAACCTAAACCGGCAGCGCCGTCGTTTGCCGAACTGTCCGCAGAGCAAACGAACTTTGCATCCCCTGCACGCCCGGTAAACTCGCCAGATAGCGCCTGTGTATCCGCGCGAAATCTTCGGCGTCTTCGGCAACGACCTTCAGTAGGTAATCCGCCTGCCCCGCCATTAGATGACATTCCAAAACATCCGGTATCCGCGCGACGGATTTTTCGAACGCATCCAGCACGTCGTCTGCTTGCGCGCGTAGAGTGATTTCCACGAACACGGTTGTCTTTCGATCCACCTTGCGCGGGTTCACCAGCGCGACGTAGCCCGAAATATACCCATCCTTTTCCAGACGCCCCACGCGGCGGTGACAGGCCGACGGCGACAGGTTTACCTTGTCGGACAATTCCGCATTCGACAGCCGCCCTTCGCGTTGAAGGGCGCTCAGAAGACGGCGGTCGGTTTCATCAAGATCGTTCAATGCGCGATACCTTTAGGGAGTGTCAAATTCTGAGGTCATTCTTGCACCATATGACCTTTTGACGCCATGATATGTTGCACCACAAGAAAACTAAGCGAGAATCTTGAAAAACTTCAGCCGACAAAGGCCTTGCTCAATGAACGGAGACATTGCGCCTTTTCCCATGAAAAGGTTTATCAATATCGCGAAGATCGCAACCCCACCGATATAGCTGTTTAAGGGGTGGATGGCCCACGATGGCTGGCTAAAAGCCACGGCCTAAACGCAAAAGGCCCGCCACGATGGGCGGGCCTTCCAACATCCAAATTGGATGATTACTTTTTCACGGCTTCCAGGATGCCAGCAAGCAGCTCTTCCTGTGTTGGACCAGCTGGCTCAGCAGGTGCTTCTTCTTCTGCTTTCTTCATTTTGTTCACAGAGCGAACCAACATGAAGATCACGAATGCGATGATCAGGAAGTTGATGATCGCCATGATGAAGTTACCATATGTGAAGACAGCGTCGCCAACAGATGCGGACAAGCCACCAAAATCAACGCCACCCATGAAGATACCGATGAGCGGATTGATGATGTCAGCAACCAAGCTGCCAACGATCGCAGTGAATGCCGCACCGATGATGATACCAACGGCCATGTCCATGACGTTGCCCTTAGCGATGAAGTCTTTGAATTCGTTAATCATTTTTCGTTCCCTTAGTATAGTTACACGCTGCGATCCCTGTCGCATGCGCCCCTGAAAACCCCTTTACCGCAATTTTTGATTATTACCAAAGGGTTAAAATCTACAGAATTCCCCCTATGTTGGTTGCCTACATGCAAAAGGACCCCCAAATGGCTGATTTTTCCACTTTCCCAATCAATTCCAAATGGCCAGCCCAAAATACCGATGTCATTCAGCTTTATTCTTATCCGACACCAAATGGTGTGAAGGTATCGATTGCACTTGAAGAAATGGGCCTTGCGTATGAACCGCACTTGGTCACGTTGTCCGATACAGATGTGAAGTCACCGGAGTTCCTAAGCCTGAACCCGAACAACAAAATCCCCGCAATAATCGATCCCAATGGCCCTGACGGACCAATCGAACTTTGGGAAAGTGGCGCGATCTTGATCTATCTGGCCGAAAAGACCGGCAAGCTGATAGGGACAAACCCGTCAGAAAAAGCACAGATCATCAAATGGCTGATGTTCCAGATGGGTGGCATCGGCCCAATGTTCGGACAGATGGGTTTTTTCGTAAAATTCGCAGGATCCGACATTGAGGACCCGCGTCCTCGTGACCGCTACGTGGCTGAAACCAAACGACTGCTGGCTGTCTTAGATCGTGAACTGGACGGGAAGGACTGGATTTCTGACGATTACTCCATCGCCGATATCGCCATTGCGCCTTGGATCGGTGCTTTGGATTTCTATGGCGCACAGGACCTTGTTGGGTTTCACGATCTCAGGAATGTGCCGGGCTATTTAGATCGCTTCAACGCGCGCCCCGCTGTCCAACGCGGCAAAAACGCACCTGCCCGTCCAACCTAATCGTTTGCACCGCCCCTGAACGACAGGGGCGGTGTGCGTTTTATGACGGCAAAGTGCCGTTCAAAACATACTGCAAAATTTCAACGACCTGAGACGGATCGCGGGCCACAGCCAAAGCGGCGGCATCCACTTCTTTTAGGGCGTGATCATGATCGGGCTGTTGCAGAACGATCAGCGACTTTCCCAACGCGGATGCATATCCTGCATCGAATGCCGCATTCCATTGCCGATATTTCTCACCGAACCGGACAACAACGATATCGGCGTCAGCGATCCCTTTGCGGGTGCGAATGGCGTTTACCATCGCCCCCTTGTGATCGTGCCAATACTTGTTTGGCTCATCCCCCAAAATGGCAACACCGCAATCATCTGATGCAGCGTGATCTGTCACAGGGCTGTTAAATTCAACACCAAGCCCCGCCGCACCTTCTATAATTTGTTCCCGCCAATCCGTATGTATTTCACCAGAAAGATATACTCTGAGCATCACGCCCTCCTTTAGCTGGAGAACACTTAGCACGTTAGACTTTGCGGGCCACAATGTAGCGTGAAATAGCAGGGAAATTTCCGGCCTCGACGATTTCAAAACCAGCGAAGGTGATCGCAGCCTCAAGTTCGGATTGTGTCAGAAACCGAACTGCAGGTGCCTTACCGATCAACTGCATCACGGGGATCAACGCGCGAAACGCAAAGCGTTTCCAGCCGACGGATCGGTCACCAAGGCAGGGCGTTTTGGAAATAAACAACCCACCAGCGGGGAGCATCCGGTGAATGCCCGCGAACAAATCTTCTGCGTTGGGTGCAAGGTGAAACAGGTTGAACCCAAGAACGGCATCAAACGGGCCGGTTTCTTGCGTGGCCTCTTGCGCCGTTGCCACGTTGAACACGATATTATCGACATTTTCCGCACGAACTTTGCTGCGCGCGATGTCGATCATACCCGACGCAATGTCGGTTCCTGTGAAATGCGCCACATTCCCGGCTAACAAGAGCGCGGTGGATCCGGTTCCACACCCCATTTCCAACACGCGGTCGTCGGTTCCCAGATAGGACCGTGTGCGTTCTAACGTGTAGGTATAGGCGTCCATGTCTGCGATGGCATCTTTGGCGTACTTGGGGGCGATTTTGCTCCAGAAGGCGGCTGCATCTTTCATTGGAATCTCCTTTGCATCCACCCTACATCTGCATGGATCAGGCGGGAATTGACGAAAATCACAAGATATCTATACGTATTCGTATGGATATTGATCCCAGCCGCATCGATTGGAACCATTTACGCGCCTTCCTTGCAACGGCCGAGGAAGCATCATTGTCAGCTGGCGCGCGCCGTTTGGGTCTAACCCAACCGACACTTAGTCGGCAGGTCTCGGCCCTCGAAGACAATTTGGAACTGTTGTTGTTTGAACGTGTCGGGCGCGGACTGACCCTTACAGACGCTGGACGGGAACTGCTTACACATGTGCGCGACATGGGCACGGCCGCACAACGCACAAGCCTCGCCGCAAGCGGACAGCGATCCGATTTGACTGGGTGGGTGCGGATCACGGCAAGTGATATTTTGTCGGTCCAGCTTATGCCGTCTATCGTGACTGAACTGCGCAAGGTCGCCCCGCAACTTTGCGTTGATGTCGTCGCCACCAATGACGTCTCTGACTTGATGCGACGCGAAGCTGATATCGCGATCCGTCACATGCGACCCGACGAACCGGATTTAATTGCACGGCTGGTTTGCGAGGAAACGGGATATTTTTATGCGGCCACATCGTTTCTTGACCGCGTGGGTCGCCCCAAAACCATCGCGGACCTGAACAGCATGGACTGGGTGTCATATGGCAACACGGACCGGATGGTCAGCTACATGAATGGTTTGGGCCTGTCACTCACGGCAGATAATTTTCGCACATCATCACAAGACGGGATCGTAGCGTGGGAAATGGGTAAAGCGGGCCTTGGTGTCTGCGCGATGGAAGCACCCACTGGTGACGCTGCCATCGGCATGGAACGGATTCTACCATCCGAACTGAACGTCACCTACCCTGTTTGGCTTGTTGCGCACCGCGAAATTCACACCAGCCCAAAAATCAGGCTGGTCTTTGATCTGCTGGCCAAAGCGCTGGCCGCGAGGCGCACCTAGCTGCGCAACGTCCCGCCCGTCGCTTTAGTTACCTTTTCGATGATTTTGGCGCTGACAGCTTCGATGTCCGCCTCTTTGAGGGTCGCATCACTGGGCTGAAGCCGCACAGTCATGGCAAGTGATTTTTGACCTTCCCCCAAGGACCCGCCGATGAATTCATCAAAAATACGCACGTCTTCGATCAATGCCTTATCTGCACCCGCAGCCGCATTCACCGCAATGAGCGCATCAACCCCACTGTCCATCACGAAGGCAAAGTCACGTTCAACCGCCTGCAAATCTGGAACAGATGCCGCGCCTCGGTTTGCGGTGGTTTTCTTGGGCAGCGGAATTTCAGTGGGAAACAACGTGAATCCAACGACAGGGCCTTTGACGTCAAGCGCTGCCAAAATTCTGGGGTGAATTTCCCCGAACACGCCCAGCACCTTTTTAGGGCCAAGGCAGATCATCCCGTGACGGCCCGGATGCCATGCATCGCCGGCGCCCCGCAAGATTTGCACCTTCGCGGGCGCGCCCATTGCCGAAAGGATCGCTTCTGCGTCTGCTTTGGCGTCATAGATGTCGACATCACGGGACATGCCGTGAACGTCTTTAGGCCCGGTCTTGCCGACCAAAACTCCAGTAACCTGCGTGTGCTGTTCGCCTGGTTCGCCGCCATGAAACGCATCCCCCGCCTCAAATAGACTAAGGTTGGATTGCCCACGCGCCTGATTGCGCGCCGCGGCCTGCAAGAGGCCCGGCAGCAGAGCGGGACGCATATGCGACATTTCTGATGAAATTGGATTGGCAAGCATGGTTGCATCCGTCCCACCGCCAAACAATTCAGCCGCCTTTTGGTCAATGAAGCTATAGGTCACACATTCGTTGTACCCCAACGCCGCTGTTGTCCGCCGCGCCATGCGCAATCGGTTTTGTATCGGCGTCAATACAGGTTCGGGCACGCCAGCACGGGCGCGCGGCATCGGAACAGGCACAAGATTGCTCAGCGAAGCGATCCGCGCCACCTCTTCCACCAGATCGGCTTCGCCTTGCACGTCAGGTCGCCAGCTTGGCACCTGCGCCATGTCGCCATCCATTACAAAGCCAAGCGCGGTCAACGTTTTACGCTGGGTGTCGGCAGGAATGTCCATTCCAACCAGCGAAGAACAGCGATCTGTATCCAGTTTGTAGGCGCGCGCTGTATCTGGCACGGCACCTGCCTGAACAACTTCGGACGCTTCACCGCCCGCATAATCCACGATCATTCGCACCGCGTGTTCCAACCCTTCGGGCGTGAACACCGGATCAATTCCACGTTCAAACCGATACCGCGCGTCCGAATTGATTTTCAGCGCGCGGCCCGTGTAGGCGGTACGGACCGGGTCAAAATAGGCGGCCTCAACAAACACATTCACGGTGTCGTCCGAACACCCTGTGCGCGCGCCACCCATCACACCACCAATGGATTCAGGGCCTTCGGCGTCAGAAATGATCGTCGCGCCTTCGGGGAAGGTGTAGTTCTTGTCGTCCAAACCAACGAGGGTCTCATCCCCCTTCGCACGATGCATCCGCAATAAATCACCCGTGATCTTATCAGCATCGAACACGTGCAACGGGCGATTCAGATCATAGGTAAACCAGTTGGTCACATCGACCAAAAAGCTAATTGGCCGCAGCCCGATCGCGCGCAGTTGTTGTTGCAACCAATCCGGGCTGGGGCCGTTTTTCACCCCCTTGATCACACGGCCAAAAAATACAGGCGCCTGATCCAATGTATCGTCATCTATGGTGACGGTAACGGGGTTCGGGAATGTCGCGGGCACCACGTCCACATCGCGCGGTTTCATCACGCCAAGACCACGGGCCGCCAGATCGCGCGCCACGCCCCGAACACCCAATGCATCAGGACGGTTAGGGGTAATGGCAATTTCAATCACAGGATCAACGCGGGCAGGATCATGTTGCGCAAGATAATCGGCAAAAGACTGCCCCACCTCGCCAGCGGGGAGTTCAATAATGCCGTCATGTTCTTCGCTCAACTCAAGCTCACGTTCGGACGCCATCATACCGAACGATTCAATGCCACGAATTTTGCCGACAGAAATTGTGATATCGAGGCCGGGGATATACGTGCCCGGTTTGGCCACAACCACGGTGATTCCTTCCCGAGCATTGGGCGCGCCGCAAATGATCTGTGTTGGGCCTTCGCCGGCCTCAACCGTACAAACCCGCAACTTATCCGCATCAGGATGCTTTTCCGCTGCCGTCACTTTGCCGATGACAAAATCAGCCAATTTGGCGGCAGGATTTTCTATGCCTTCAACTTCAAGCCCAAGGTCGGTCAAGGTATCGGCGATCTCATCAACAGACGCATCTGTATCGAGGTGGGATTTTAGCCAAGAAAGCGTGAATTTCATCTGTCTGCGTCCTGCGAAAAAGCTGCTGTCGCGGGTTTAACGGACGGCAGCGAAATGGGAAAGGCTGATCCGTTAGGAACGCGGTTCAATCTGTCGTCCATCAAGGTCTTCGATCAGCTGAAAATATTCAAACACCATCATCATTTCGGGATGAAAATCGTGATCTTTGCGGATCAGGGCCTTGTTGGCCTTGCGCCACGCCAATAGATCACGCGTCCCAGTGTCTGCCTGTGCCATGTTGGCCGTGACATCACAAAACCGCAGTTCTTGAACACGCACAGTTTTTACAACCAGCGCTGGCGTTCCATCCCAATGGGCCACAATATCTGTGCGGCCTTCGACGGGCATCGCGGCAGGATCATCGGCAAATTCGGCCAAGGGCGCGCAGATCGCACGTTTCTTTCCGTCGCGCACCAATTGGACCAACGTACCAGACGTCTCCGCACTGTGTCCAAACCGAAACGTTCCCGCGCCGGGGTAGGTGTCTTGCAAATCTTCGATATTGTCGTTCATGGCCGGCCCCTTTTGTCAGGGGTCTAATCCATCACGCGTCGGCACGGAAGGGGCTGCTGCGCGGGGCGGCAGGGACACGATAGCGACAAACGCAAAGATCGATCCAATAAAGCCGCACCAATACCAAAACAGCGGGTCGCGATTGCGCAAACCCGCGGCAATCGTGCTCGCGTACCCAAAAACGACACCCATTATGAGCCAAAAAAAGATCACACCGCGCACCCCTCGTCCGCAAAGATCAGCGAACAAGGGTCGTATCAGTTGCCAGTTAGCGAGATGTAAAAGTTAAAATTTGTATAAAGGGTGCGGAGATAATTCCTACCCGGCATGCACCGTCGGTACTTGCAAGGCGCTGAACCCATAATGGCGCAGCCAGCGCAGATCGGACTCAAAGAACGCACGCAAATCAGGGATGCCATATTTCAACATCGCGATACGGTCGATGCCCATCCCAAAGGCAAAGCCCTGGTATTCATTCGGGTCAATGCCACCGGCTGCCAACACCTTGGGGTGAACCATGCCAGACCCCAGAACTTCGAGCCAATCATCGCCCTCGCCCACTTTTACGGTGCCCCCCGAAAACGAACACTGGATATCAACCTCAGCCGAAGGTTCCGTAAACGGGAAGTGGGACGCGCGAAAACGGGTTTTGACGGAGGTGCCGAAATAAGCGGTGAAGAATTCCTCAAGCACCCATTTCAGGTTTGCCATGCTCAGGTTCTTATCAATCGCCAAACCTTCGACTTGATGGAACATTGGCGTATGGGTCTGGTCATAGTCCGCACGATAAACGCGGCCAGGGCAAATGATGCGAATGGGCGCGCCTTGTGCTTCCATGCTGCGGATTTGAACCGGGCTGGTGTGGGTACGCAGTACGTGGGGCGGTCGGTTATCACCCTCTGCACGGTGGGTATAGAACGTGTCCATCTCGGCCCGTGCAGGGTGATGGCCAGGAATGTTCAAGGCATCAAAATTGTACCAGTCAGATTCGATCTGTGGGCCTTCGGCCGTCGCAAACCCCATATCCGCAAAGATCGCTGTGCATTCTTCCCAGACCTGGCTCACCGGATGGATAGACCCAACACGCCGATCCCGTGCGGGCAAAGTCACATCCAGCCATTCGGCCTTAAGACGTTCATCAAGCGCTGCATCACCAAGTGCGACCTTCTTGGCGGCAAGGGCTGTATTAATTTCATCCTTAAGCGCGTTGAGCGCGGGACCAGCGACCTGACGTTGTTCGGGCGTCATCTTACCCAGTTCGCGCATTTGCAAACTGATCTCACCCTTCTTGCCGACGGCCTGAACCCGCAACGTTTCAAGCGCAGCTTCGTCAGCGGCGTTGCCTATCAAGTCGAGGTATTTTGATTTCAGATCGTCCATGGTGCCTGCCCTTTTGCGGTTAAAAAGCAGGTAGCGAAAGGGGGACGGGTTGGCAAGGTTTGCAGCCTATCAGGCGCACCCTAAAGGGTTCACACGTGACGTGAATGATAGATCATCTAACTTTGCACAGGTGCATTGTAGATCAATGAAGCAGCGATGGTCAGCCTTGAGCCCAGTGGTACAAATGGCTGGTGCCAAGGATACGAGGAATGTCTTGCTCGATCAAAACCCCTCGAAACCTACGACTGTGGCGAACAGCCGACTATCGGGCGGGCGTCGCAAATTGCGCAGCGTATGCGGATGGGGATACCCCGAGCTGTCGTTGAAAGGCGCGTCTCATATGTTCGTCATTAGAGAAACCAGCTTTTTGCTGCGCCGTTGCCAACGTGATGTCGGTGCGATGAAGAAGGCTTGCCGCACAATCGACGCGGGCTTTCTCTACAAATTGGGCTGGACTGTATCCAACATCGCTCGAAAACTGTCGTGAAAAATTTCGCTCGCTCATCCCCACTTCTGCGGCCATGTCAGACACTGAATACTTTTTTTCAAGATTTGCCGCCAATGAGGCCATCAAGCCAGCAAAGCGGTTACCTTTACTCGTTGCTTGAGCAGCAAGCGCGGTGCCGAATTGGCGCTGCCCCCCGCTGCGCATAGCCGGCAAAACAAGGGCTTTTGCAAGGCGCAATGCCTCGGCTGCTCCGAGATCGCGTCTGACCATTTCGATGGCCATGTCGATCCCCGCGGTCACACCGGCCGAGGTCCAAACTCCGCGATCCTCAACAAAAATGGCATTTTCGTCGACCTGTACATCAGGAAATTGGGCGGCAAGATCTCGGCATCCTTCCCAGTGAGTTGTTGCAGAGCGCCCGTCAAGGAAGCCGCCCTTGGCCAGAATGAAGGCACCCAAACAAATCGACCCCAATCGTCTGCAGGAACCGGCGGCTTTGCTAATCTTGTTTTGCAAACTGGTCGATTGCATCGCTAATTTTGCCGCTTCCCCCCCCGAGATGAGAACTGTGTCCCAGTCCAAAGTTGGGCTTTCCCTGAACTGGAGGGTGTTGAGGTCACAAACCGTGTCTGTTCCTACCCGACCGCCGGTTTCGGATATCAGGACCACATCATAGGCGGATATCCCGTTCGGGAGGATGGCGTCGTTAAAGACCTGAAGCGGGCCCGCTACATCGAGCAGCTTTGTTTTCTCAAACACGATGAAAGCAACGGTTCGGCGCAGCGAGAGCGATTTGGCAGGAAAAGGGGGCATAACGTCATTTATGCCAGACATAGGATGATCGTATCAAGGCAAAAAGGAACTGGGTGACATACTATGCTTGAACTGAGACCTAACTGCGAATGGTGCAATTGCGATCTTCCGCCTGCGTCAGAAGACGCACGCATTTGCAGCTACGAATGTACCTACTGCGCGACATGTGTAGATGAAGTCCTACAGAATGTGTGCCCGACCTGCGGCGGCGGATTTGTCCCCCGACCCATTAGACCCGTTCGCGCGGATGCAGGGCAGACAGACTTAGGTTTGTCGAACCGCCCAGGCGGGACGAAAAGATATGTCTCGAAATGGACGGACGCACAGGTTCAAGACGTAAGCGCGCGCCTGAAAGACATCCCGCCTGAGCTACGATAAGGCTTGGCACATCACCATTTTGTTCTGAAATCAGTTCGACCACTTAGGTTTGGGTCAATCGGACGCCAAAATAAGGTCTACTCCATTCGAGCACTTTGCGTTCGCCATCCGGCTTAGACACCAACTCAGTGCCGTCGACGGTTTCAAGTTCTCTTACGGAAGGACGCATCGCACCGGTTTGAACGGATGCAAACGCAAAAGGCCGCCCCAAAACGGAGCGGCCTTTCAAAATTCATGGGCTGTTTGACTTACGCCATTGCTGCCTTGGCTTTTTCGACAATCGCACCGAAGGCGTCGGGCTCGTTCACAGCCAAATCAGCCAAGACTTTGCGGTCCACTTCGATACCGGCAAGGTTCAAACCGTTGATGAAACGGGAATATGTCAGTGTTTCGTCCACCGAACGCACCGCGGCGTTGATCCGCTGGATCCACAGAGCGCGGAAGTTGCGCTTGCGGTTATGACGGTCGCGTGTTGCGTATTGGTTCGCCTTGTCAACGGCCTGACGAGCCACCTTGAAGGTATTGGAACGACGGCCATAATAGCCCTTCGCTGCATCTGTTACCTTCTTGTGACGACGATGCGTGACTGTACCACCTT
>CAYOSK010000093.1:0-10807 GCA_964406585.1 uncultured Octadecabacter sp.
GTCACGGCCCTCACGCTCCAGCTACGCGACACCTTTGGCCTGTCAGAGGCGAACATGGTCAACCAAGCAGGTATCAAAGCGTTTTCTCTTGATGTTTTTGATCGCACATTCACCGTTGCGGGTGCGCTGAATGTCCTGACGCTCGCGGTGGCGGGTTTCGCCATCCTGATGAGCCTTCTAACCCTTGCCACTATGCGCTTACCGCAACTAGCCCCAGTTTGGGCGCAGGGGTTGACCCGCGCGCGCCTTGGGCGGATCGAGATTTTGCGTGCTGTTTTGCTGGCCTTTCTCACGGCAGGCTTGGCCTTGCCATTGGGATTGGCACTTGCGTGGACATTGCTGGCGGTGGTCAACGTCGAAGCCTTTGGGTGGCGGCTGCCGATGTTTTTGTTCCCCCTTGATTACCTGCGGCTTGCGGTTTTTGCGCTGATTGCGGCTGTTTTGGCGGCCCTTTGGCCAGCGCGCAAATTGGCACGGACCCGCCCCGCCGATCTGTTGAAAGTGTTTTCCAATGAACGTTAGGTGTATTGCGTTGCTTGTCTTGTTTCCTTTGTCTGCATGGGCACAGGGGTTCGCAGGGCTTGGCACCGCAACTGATGATTTCGCAACCCCGCAGCGCCCAGCGGTGTTCGATTTTCCAGCGGATCATGGCGCCCATTCGGATTACCGGATTGAGTGGTGGTATCTAACGGCCAACCTGACCGCGTCAGACGGCACCCCCTATGGATTGCAATGGACATTGTTTCGCACCGCTTTAGCGCCGGGGCAGGGGGATGGTTGGTCGTCACCACAATTATGGATGGGCCACGCGGCTGTGACGACACCGGATCGCCATTTTGTGTCCGAACGTCTTGCGCGTGGTGGTATCGGTCAGGCGGGTGTAGGGACCGCGCCATTTGAGGCGTGGATCGATGATTGGCAGCTTTCGGGGCCTGATTTCGATACTCTGCGCATGACGGCCAGCGCCCCAGATTTCGCCTATGACATGGCGCTCAACGCCCAAGGCCCACTGGTTTTTCATGGCGACGCGGGCTATTCTGTCAAATCGGCGCAAGGGCAGGCATCCTATTATTATTCGCAGCCGTTTTACGACATTGAAGGCACATTGACCCTGCCCAATGGCGACGTGACTGTCACTGGCACGGCGTGGCTTGATCGCGAATGGTCGTCTCAACCGTTGGCAGATAATCAATCAGGGTGGGATTGGTTTTCGTTGTCCTTGGGGGACGGAAAACTAATGGGGTTTCGTTTGCGTCAGACGGATGGAACGTTTTACACATCTGCCACTTGGATCGCGCCAGATGGGACCACGACCCCATACCCGGATGGAGCGTTTCAGGCGAACCCTTTGTCGCGCGCGCAGGTCGCCGGGCGCGACATTCCGACCCACTGGCGCGTGACCTTGCCGGATCGCGATGTCGATGTAACACTTCAGGCAATCAATGATCAGGCATGGATGACAACATCGGTGCCTTATTGGGAAGGGCCCGTCGCTGTTTCGGGCAGCCATACTGGTGTGGGATACTTGGAAATGACCGGTTACCAGTGACGTCTTCGTGAGCCCCCTCGCACGGTCGGGTTTCGCGCGCTAAGACAAGGGCATGAAGCACACAGTTCCCTACACACGCGACCTTGTCTTGGTCGGCGGCGGTCACACCCATTCACTTGTCCTGCGCAAATGGGGGATGAACCCATTGCCCGGTGTACGCGTCACCGTGATCAATCCAGGGCCGACGGCGCCTTATTCTGGAATGCTGCCGGGGTTTGTCGCCGGGCATTATACCCGTGACGAGCTGGACATCGATCTGGTGAAACTGTCGCGTTTTGCTGGCGCGCGCCTGATTTCTGGTAAAGCCATTTCCATTGATCCTATTACCAAAACCATTCAAGTGCCGGATCGCCCGGATGTGGCCTTTGATGTGGCAGCAATTGATGTTGGGATAACGTCCGAAATGCCCCGTTTGCTGGGTTTTTCGGATCACGGCATACCAGCCAAACCGCTTGGGGTTTTTGCAACCCGATGGGATGCGTTTCGCACCAGCGCCGACGCGCCAAAGGTTGCGATCATCGGCGGCGGTGTTGCTGGTGCAGAACTGGCGATGGCGATGGCCTATGCGCTGCGCGGCAAGGCGCCTCAGGTCTCGTTGATTGATCGAGGGCTTGTCCTTGACGGATTTAACTCGCCGGCTCGTAACCGTTTGTTGGCGGCGTTAGATGAACTCGGCGTAACATTGGTTGAAAACGCAGACGTGGTTGAGGTTCTGCCAGAGGCCGTACGTTTGGCTGATGGTACGTTGGTGCAATCTGATTTCACAACCGGCGCTGCGGGGGCGCGACCCCATGATTGGGTCGCTGACATTGGCTTGGACATCACGGATGGGTTTTTGACCGTGGGCCCGACGCTGCAAACGTCGCACGAAGATATCTTTGCCGTGGGCGATTGCGCGCACCTGTCCCACGATCCGCGCCCCAAGGCGGGCGTATTTGCTGTACGCGAAGCGCCCTACCTTTATGACAACCTGCGCGCGCGGTTGTCTGGCGGTACGATGCAGGACTATCGCCCGCAGAAAGATTACCTCAAGCTGATATCGTTGGGCGGTAAAACGGCGCTTGCCGAAAAGCTGGGGACAGCGCGTCGGGGCGCGTTGTTGTGGCGTTGGAAAGATCATATCGATCGCAAATTCATGAACCAGTTCGATGGCCTGCCGCAGATGGAGGTTGATCTGCCCCTGCGCGTTGCTGATGGCGTCAAGGATGCGTTGGGCGATGGTCCGCTTTGTGGCGGTTGCGGTGCAAAGGTGGGGCGCGGACCCTTGCAAAGCGCATTGGCTGACCTTCCTGTGACGACGCGCAACGACGTGAAATCCTTGCCTGGCGATGATGCGGCGATCCTTGAAATGGGGGGAGTTCGGCAGGTTCTGACCACGGACCACCTGAGCGCGGTGACAGATGACCCGGTCATGATGGCACGGATCGCGACGATGCACGCGCTGGGTGACATTTGGTCTATGGGTGCTGCGCCGCAAGCGGCCGTATTGTCGCTGACTTTGCCGCGTATGACGGCCCAATTGCAGCGCCGCACTGTGGGTGAAATTACCAAAACAGTTGCAAAAATTCTTGACGGCTTCGGTGCTGCGTTGGTCGGCGGGCACACAACACTGGGTGCAGACTTAACTGTCGGTCTGTCAGTGACCGGTTTGTGCGAAACAACGCCTGTAACGCTTGCGGGTGCGAAACCGGGCGATGTGATCGTTCTTACCAAACCAATCGGGTCTGGAACGATCTTGGCGGCGGACATGCGTCGCATGGCGCGCGGTGAAGATGTAATCGCCTGCCATCGCCTGATGACGCAGCCACAAAATGTCGCCAGCAGATTGCTGCGCTATGCCCATGCAATGACGGATGTGACGGGGTTTGGGCTTGCTGGGCATCTTGCGGGAATGTGCGATGCATCAGGTGTCGGGGCGCAGGTTCGTCTTGATGACGTGCCGTTCATGTCAGGTGCATTGGACCTGGCCAAAGGGGGTATTCGATCATCCCTGTATGCGGACAACCGCGCGGATGCGCGCGTGACTGCGCCTGATACGGCAAAGGCCGCGCTTATGTTTGACCCCCAGACGGCGGGGGGATTGTTGGCGGTTCTGCCCAAAGCTGCGATTGACGACATCGTGCATCTGCATCCTGAATTGCCGTTCACTATCATCGGGGACATTACCGATACGTCAGGCGTGACATTCAGCTAATGGTGTCGACCCACGCTGCGATCCGTGCGGTTAGATCGACGCGGGCGTCCGGGTCTAACGAAGCGGTTGCGAACCGTTCCAGAACCGTCGCTGCATGGCGCGCCCGCCCACTGCGATATGTCGGATCGTAATGATCCTCCATAAGGCGGGTCGTCAGTGCCGTCATGTCGCCTGTGTCCCAAACTTCCATCCAGCGATCAATCACAGATCCGCGAAGGCGCCGCAGCTGTTCTAGTTTATCGGCCAAGGGCGCACGGTCTGCCAAAATATCGCGATAGGCATCGGCCAGATAGGTCGCACGTGCGGGCAACGGAGCATCGATTTCGATCCGCGGTGCGGCCTTCATCGCGTTCCACAAGGATGGGGGAACGATCCGTGATCCGACCTTGCTGCTTTCGGCTTCGATCAGCACGGGCCGCGCGGTGTCAAACCTTGCAAGCCGTTGCGATATCGCAGTTTCGAATGCTTTCTGGGCGGGTTGGCCACCCGGCATTTGCCCTAACAGAGATCCGCGATGATTGGCCAATCCTTCCAGATCGAGGGTTTGAACACCTAACCCGTCCAGCCTGTTCAGAATATCCGTCTTGGCAGTGCCGGTGTTGCCATCCAGCAGGACAATGCGGTGTGCAATGGGCGTTTCATACAGCGTGCTGTACACAAGATTGCGGTAGCTTTGATACCCGCCTTCTACGACCTCGGCCCGCCATCCGATCTGGGTTAGCCAGCTTGCGAAGGACCCCGATCTTTGGCCACCGCGCCAACAATAAACCAAAGGACGCCAGCTGCCGGGCATGTCTTTCAGGGGTCCTTCAAGATGACGTGCGATGTTGCGTGCCACTAAGGCGGCCCCAATTTTGCGGGCATTAAACGCCGCGTCTTGCACATAGATCGTACCGACCTGCGCGCGTTCTTCGTTGGACAACGCAGGCAGGTTAATGGCGCCGGGAATGTGATCTTCTGCATATTCCGCAGGGGATCGCACGTCGATCACATCATCAAAGTCGTGATCAAGGATGGCACTAAGGGTCGCAAAGGTTGCTTTCATACCTTTCGCTTACCTGACACACGCGCGTACCGAAAGCAGGATCGGATTACGCAGGCACCAGCGGTGAACGCCCAGCGTCATTCAGTGTGTACCATACACCGTCGTCCAAAACAGCGGGAACCAACGGGCGTCCATACCCTGTTCCACCATCTAGATTGATACGATTGCCATGATGGGTCGGGAAGTCTAGGGCCGTGTGCCCGTGAACAACCATCTGCGGGTGCGCATCAAGATTGTCGATCCAACCTTCCCGTATCCATGTCAGATCGTCTTCAGTTTGATCGTGCAGCGGTATACCCACACGCAATCCGGCGTGAACAAAAACATGATCATGCGCAATGTGTAAACGTGGCTGGTTGGCGATCCAATCAAGGTGCGCTTGTGGAACGGCCTCGCGGGCCGCATGAAGCAGGCGATCGCGTGCCTCTTGCGGCGTCGGATCAAGCCCGTCTGTGGCGAAATCATCAAGGCCTGTTGCAGCGCGCAAGGTTTCGGCATCTATGTAGGACGCAAGGGTCGTGTTGCCGCCCAGCCGGTGATGCAACCACCCTTTATGGGATTTGATGTGGGCATCCGCCGTGATGCCTTGGGTCACAAATCTCCAGAACATCAGATCGTGATTGCCAATCAAACAGGTCCAATCACGTCCTTCTGACTGACCATCCATCAATGCCTGAATGGTGCCTTTGCCGTTCGGTCCGCGATCTACATAGTCGCCCAGAAATACAATCGGCGCATCCGCCCCGCCATCCGCCGCAATCAAACCTAAAGCGCGATCCAGTTGATCGGTAAAGCCATGAATGTCGCCAATGCAGTACAGCATGGAATGTTCCTCAATGTGTTCAGACCGAAAGATCAAAAACCCAGCCCCAAGGTTCCTGATTACCGGAACATTGGGGCTGGATTGGTTTATGCAACGTCGAACGTCAACGGTTTGACCTGTGTGAAGAGGCCGGTTGCCTCAATATCAGTCAGGGCTTGGGATGGCACGGGTTCGTCCACATACAGCAGGGCAATCGCCTCGCCGTTGGCCTCAGACCGCCCAAGCGTAAAGTTCGCGATATTGACGTTGTGCGCGCCCATCGTCTGACCCAGCGTCCCGATGATGCCGGGAACGTCTTCGTTCGTCGTGTAGACCATGTGGGCACCAATCTCGGCATCAATGTTGATACCCTTGATCTGGATGAACCGAGGCTTGCCGTCACTGAATACTGTACCCCCAACAGAGCGTTCCCGCTTTGCCGTGACCACTGTTACCTTCATGTAGCCGTCAAACGCGCCCGTTTTGTCCTGCTTGGTGGTGCTGATCTTGATGCCGCGTTCCTTTGCGATGACAGGGGCGGACACCATATTGGTGTCTGGGTTTGCCTTTTTCATGATGCCAGCAACGGTCGCGGCCGTCAGCGCTTGGAGGTTCATGTCGGACACAGACCCGTCAAACAGAATATTGATGGCAGTGATCGGTTCATCCGTCATTTGGCCGATGAAATTACCAAGATGGCCCGACAGGGAAATCCAAGGCGTCATAACTTTGGCTTCTTCGGCCGTAACCGACGGCATGTTCAACGCATTCGTTACCGCCCCCGTCATAAGGTAGTCGGCCATTTGTTCGGCTACCTGAAGGGCCACGTTTTCCTGTGCTTCGGTTGTTGCCGCCCCAAGGTGCGGTGTCACGACGACATTAGGCAGATTGAACAATGGGCTATCTGTGGCTGGCTCTGTTTTGAACACGTCAAACGCGGCGCCGGCAACATGGCCGGATTTCAACGCTTCGGCCAATGCGTCTTCGTCGACAAGGCCACCGCGTGCGCAGTTAACGATCCGCACACCTTTCTTGAGCTTGGCGATGTTTTCACGGCTGAGGATGTTGGCGGTTTGATCGGTAAACGGGACGTGCAGCGTGATGAAATCGGCGCGGGCAAACAGATCATCCAATTCGACCTTTTCGACACCCATTTTGTCGGCCTTTTCTTCACCCAGATAGGGATCAAATGCGACGACTTTCATTTTCAGGGCGCGGGCGCGGTCACATACGATACCACCAATGTTGCCAGCGCCGATAACGCCGAGGGTTTTGCCCGTCAGTTCAACCCCCATGAACTTTGACTTCTCCCACTTACCGGCATGGGTCGACGCCGAAGCCTCGGGGATTTGGCGCGCGACAGCGAACATCATCGCAATCGCGTGTTCTGCGGTTGTGATCATGTTGCCGAACGGCGTGTTCATAACAATCACACCTTTCTTGGACGCTGCTTCTTTGTCGACGTTGTCTGTGCCGATCCCGGCGCGACCAATGACCTTTAGGTTCGGTGCATGTTCAAGCAGCTTTGCTGTGACCTTTGTCGCAGAGCGAATAGCAAGGCCGTCATAGTCGCCGATAACTTCGGCAAGCTTGTCTTTGTCTTTTCCAAGCTCAGGCATGAAATCGACGTCCACACCGCGATCACGAAAGATCTGAACAGCGGTTTCTGAGAGTTTGTCGGATACGAGTACTTTGGGCATTTTATGTCCTTTGAGGATGGCGGGATAAATCCCGCCCTACGTGTGTAGGGTGTGTAGGGCGGGATTTATCCCGCCGCTGGATTAGGAATTTATTTCGGTGTGAAAAGCCCAGTCGAGCCAAGGCAGCATGGCCTCGATATCGCTGGTTTCGATCGTTGCACCACACCAGATCCGCAGGCCAGCCGGTGCATCGCGGTACGCACCAATGTCCAACGCGATCCCTTCGGATTCCAGACGTTTTGCAATGGCTTTCGCAAAGGCCGCGCCGTCTGTGATCCGCGGGTCAGTAAACTTAAGGCATACGGACGTGTTGGATCGTGTTGCAGCATCAACCGCCAGATTATCGATCCAATCGCGCGTCGCACAAAAGGTCCAGATGGCATTCGCGTTTGCATCCGCTCGCATTTTCAATGCATCCAAGCCGCCGATAGACTTCGCCCAGCTTAGCGCAAAAAGATAGTCTTCGACGCATAGCATCGAAGGCGTGTTGATCGTCGCTCCACTAAAAATGCCATCGATCAATTTGCCACCTTTCGTAAGGCGGAAAATTTTGGGCAGAGGCCACGCTGGCGTGTAGCTTTCAAGACGGGCAACGGCGCGGGGGCTAAGGATCAACATACCATGAGCAGCTTCACCGCCCATCACTTTTTGCCAGCTGAAAGTTGTGACATCCAGTTTGTCCCAAGGCAGGTCCTGCGCGAACGCCGCGGATGTCGCATCACAAATCGTCAGGCCTGCACGGTCCGCGGGGATCGGATCACCGGCGACGCGCACGCCCGATGTCGTACCATTCCATGTGAAGACAACGTCTTGGTCGTAGTCCAAGGCAGACATATCAACGATATGTCCATACTCGGCGATATGCTCAGATGCGTCGATCTTAAGCTGTTTGACAACATCCGAAACCCAGCCAGCACCAAAGCTTTCCCAGGCGACCATCTGCACAGGGCGTTCCCCAAGCAGCGACCACATCGCCATTTCAACAGCACCGGTGTCTGATGCCGGAACAATGCCGATCTTGTAATCTGCCGGAATACCCAGCACGTCGCGGGTCCCTTCAATTGCAGCCTTTAGTTTGTCTTTGCCCACCGCCGCACGATGCGAACGGCCCAAAGGAGCGTCTTTAAGCGCATCAAGTGTCCAGGTGGGGGGTTTGGCACAGGGGCCAGATGAAAAACGCGGATTCTCCGGAACGGAGACGGGTTTTGTTGCCAGCAAAGTTGCCGGGGTCTGAGTAGCCATAAATGTTATCCTTACAGATATATGCCCTTCGTTGGGGAAGGGTGTCCCACCGACGGACATACGGACCCCTAGTAAAAACCGCAACAGGCAAAGACACTTCGTTTGACGGCTAATGTCGTGAAAAGCAGAATTTTTCAGGAACACGGGTTTCCGATTGGCACAAGACTGACACAACAGGAACATGCCATGTTCTCGGTCGTCCGCTTGCCCCTTGCACGGAATCGGGCAGAGAAAGTTGCACGCCCGAAATCTGATTACCTGCTGCGCTGCTGTTGAGCGGTTGAGGCGTTCAATGCAGTACAAAGAAGCAGGCAAGAGTATCCCCACCGACAACAGGCCTGAGCAAAACGATCTCCGGCCGGCAAACCTAGCTTGGCAACCAATCGCCACCGAAATGGCGCGACCCAAGGTGGTATAAATGCTCTTTCGGACCGGCCGATTCAGTTTCCAACTTGTTCAATTTGACTGAAATTGTGGTGTAGGAAAATGTGCACCTAAAAACTAAACAAGGTCGTCTTGTATTCTGCAAAGAGCGTCGGCCTGTGCCCATTCGACGCCTAAGCTGTGCATTCTGAAAAACGCCAGTTTTTCAAAACTTGGGTGGCTCGCCAGCAAGCGGAGAACCATCGTTGCTGAAACGGCGAACCAACCCGCTCGTAGATAGCCATCGGCTGCCAGATCGGGGCGTGCCACCGTATCGTCCCGCGCGATGAGTGCGCGCGACAACGCTTCAAATCCATCAAGGATGCTTGCAACCTCGGTTGCGGCTTGTCGGTTTGCGCAGTTTGCAACGTCACGTCGGGCGCGTTCAAGGAAGTGATCCAGGACCTTTCCGTTGTCCCGCAGCAGTCGCCTGTGCAGGAAATCTTGCCCCTGCATTCCGGTCGTACCTTCGTAGATTGTGATGATGCGCGCATCGCGCCAGAGCTGCTCAACCGGCCATTCGCGGGTATAGCCTGCGCCGCCGAACACTTGGATCGCACCGCTTGCGACGTTAATCGCGGTTTCTCCGCCAAATGTTTTGGCAAGCGGGAGCAGGAAAGCGGCAAGGGCCTCGGCGTCTTCATCGCCTGCTCTTGCTTGATCCAAAAGGACCGAGATTTCGATCAGGAGGGCACGCAAAACTTCTGTTTGGGATGCCATCACCGTCAACTGCCTGCGAACATCTATATGTTGGATGATGGGCAGCGCAGGCTCGCTTGGCTTGCCGCCTTGCTTGCGTTCCATCGCGTAGTTCGTGGCAAGTCGCGTGGCGCGTTGCGAAATACCCAAACCTTGGCAAGCTGTCTGTAAGCGCATCAGCTCGATCATTCGGAATATTTGCTGAATGCCGCGGCCTTCTTGGCCGAGCAGCGTGGCATGCGCATTTTCAAACGCCATCACGCAAGTGGGTGAGCCATGAATGCCCAGCTTTTCTTCGATCCGGCTGACGCTAACGCCGTTGCTCGTGCCGTCTTCGTGGCGATCGGGGACAAGGAGCAGGCTCAGCCCGCGCGTGCCTTCTTCGGGTGTTCCGGTACGGGCGAGCATGCAATGCCCAATCCGGCTGGTCAGGTCGTGATCCCCAAATGAGATCCAACACTTCGTGCCCGTCACACGCCAACCGTCGCCGTCTTTTGTGGCTTTGGTTCGGATGCGACCAACGTCCGATCCGGCATCGGGTTCCGAGATGCAAATCGTTGTTGCCCATTCCCCTGCGGCGAGCTTGGGCAGCCATTCTGCAGCGAGGTCTTTATCAAGTCCATGGATCAGATGCGCCGCGGGGCGCGATGCACTCATCATAAATGCCATCGCTTCGGCTTCGAAAAAGACCGACGCGGCGACGTGCAATGTCGTGGGTAGGCCTTGACCGCCGAAGTCTTCGGGTAGGTCCATCGACTGCCACCCACCTTCGGCCAAAGCGGCGAAGGCGGCGTGATAGCATTGTGGAACCTTCACGCGACCGTCCGCCAGCTTGCAACCTTCAGCGTCGCCCGCAAGCATTCAGCTGTTCGGACGCAAGCTTTGCCGCTTCGCCCAAAACCGCATCAACAGTCTCATCGTCCAGGTCGCTGGCCTCAGCAATCGCGGCCCAGCCGGGTGTCGCGTTCATAAGCAGGCGGGTGCGTTCGGAGTCGGACAGATCAATTATACCTTAGCGGTTACTCTGGTTGCACGGTGTTTTCAATGTGCCCCAGACCTTCTATCTCGACCCGCACAACATCGCCATCGACAAGGTAGGTCTGCGTTTCGATCCCTGTTCCTGACGGTGTTCCCGTCAACAAAACATCCCCCG
>CAYOSK010000094.1:0-10771 GCA_964406585.1 uncultured Octadecabacter sp.
GTAAAAGGCGATACCGGTGAAAACCTGATCGGCCTGCTGGAGCGCCGCTTGGACGCAGTTGTCTACCGTGCCAAGTTCGTCGCCACCGTGTTCGCCGCGCGTCAGTTCGTGAACCACGGCCACGTGAAGGTGAACGGCAAGAAAGTGAACATCCCGTCCTACCGCGTGAAGGAAGGCGATGTGATCGAGGTTCGTGACCGTTCCAAGCAAATGGTTGCGCTGCTCGAAGCCGTTGGGCTGCCAGAGCGCGATGTGCCGGACTACATCGAAGCGGATCACTCGAAAATGACCGCCACCTTCGTGCGCACCCCGGGTCTGGGCGATGTGCCGTACCCGGTGATGATGGAACCAAACCTCGTCATCGAATATTACGCTCAGAACTAAGCACTGGGCAGGGCGCGCAAGCGTCGATAGGAATAGGGCCTGCCACGTTGACGTGGCGGGCCTTTTTGTTTGCGGATGTAGGGACCAAAAATCATGGGGATCAAACCACAGCCCGGGGTTATGGATATTGCTCTTTATAAGGGCGGCAAAAGCCACGTGGACGGCATTGAAAACGTGCTCAAGCTGTCGTCAAACGAAAACCCGTTTGGCCCATCTGAAGCCGCCAAGGAGGCCTTGCTGCGGGCATCGCATGATTTGCATCGCTATCCATCCACAGATCACGCCGGTTTGCGGGCCGCCATCGGCGATGTCTGGGGGCTTGACCCTGAACGGATCATTTGCGGAGCCGGTTCGGGCGAGGTTTTGATGATGATCGCGCAGGCCTATGCGGGGCCAGGCGATGAGGTTTTGTTCACAGAACATGGATTTGCCATGTATCCGATCTATGCCAATGCAAATGGGGCCACGCCTGTCGTTGTCCCTGAGCGAGAGCGGGTCGTTGATGTGGATATTTTGCTGGGGGCCTGCACCGACAACACAAAACTGGTTTATATCGCCAATCCGGCGAACCCGACAGGCACGATGATCAGCGAGGCGGATTTGGCGCGTTTGGCAGACGGTATCCCGAAAGGGGCGGTTTTGGTTCTGGATGGGGCCTACGCTGAATATGTTGAGGGCTATGACGCGGGTAAAAACCTGGTGGACACGCGCGACAATGTGATCATGACCCGCACCTTTTCCAAGATTTACGGGCTTGGGGGGCTGCGGATCGGCTATGGGTATGCGCCGCAAGAGATTATTGATGTTTTGATGCGCCTGCGGGGGCCATTCAATCTGTCTGCCCCCGCGCTTGCAGCTGCTGAAGCGGCGATGCGCGACGAAGCACACACCGAAAAATGCCGCAATGAAAATACGCGGATGCGCGATTGGATGGCCGGGGCGCTTGCGGAAATGGGCCTGCCATCGGACACATCCACGGCGAATTTCATTCTGCCGCGATTTGCATCCGAGCAAGAGGCCGTGGACTGCAATGATTACCTGAGCACGCAGGGTATTTTGGCCCGCTATGTCGGGGGGTACGGGTTGCCGAATGGCCTGCGGATTACCATCGGGGATGAAGCATCGTGTCGCCGAGTGGTGCATGCCATCGCGCAGTTCAAGGGGATTACGACATGAGCGTCATATATGATCGCGTGGCGTTGATTGGTCTTGGGCTTATTGCATCGTCGATGTTTTGGGCGATGAAACGGGCGGGTTTGGCAGGCGAAGTCACCGGGTATGCGCGGTCTAAAACAACCCGCGCCACAGCACGCGATATTGGGTTGTGTGATCGGGTTTGTGACAGCGCGGCGCAGGCCTGCGAAGGGGCTGATCTGGTCATTCTTTGTGTGCCAGTGGGCGCGATGGCGGCTGTTGCACAAGAGATTGCACCTGCCTTGAAGCCAGGCGCGGTGGTGTCTGATGTAGGGTCCGTCAAACGCGCGGTGATTGACGCGGTTGGTCCGCATTTGGGTGAGGATGTTGTGTTTATTCCCGCGCACCCATTGGCGGGAACAGAACAATCGGGGCCTGAATCCGGTTTTGCGGAATTGTTTGATAATCGGTGGTGCATTCTGACCCCGAACGGTGCGGATGTTTCCGCAACGGCAAAATTGCGCCGGTACTGGGAAGCTTTGGGATCAAATGTGGATGAGATGGAGCCCGATCATCATGATCTTGTTCTGGCTGTTACATCGCATACGCCGCACCTGATCGCTTACACGATGGTGGGCGTGGCCGATGATCTTGGACGTGTGACAGACAGCGAAGTCGTGCAGTTTTCTGCCGCTGGATTTCGGGATTTCACACGTATTGCGGCGTCTGATCCGACCATGTGGCGTGATGTGTTTTTGAACAACAAAGAAGCCACGCTGGAAATATTGGGCCGCTTTACCGAAGAGTTGTTCGCATTGCAGCGGGCCATCCGGCAGGGGGACGGGGATCATTTGCATGATTATTTCACCCGCACCCGGGCGATCCGACGGGGCATCATTGAAGCCGGACAGGACACGGATGCACCGAACTTTGGCCGAAATCCGGTGAAGTCGTGAAGACGGTTCTGGCGATCGCTGCTGTTTTGGTGCTGGTCGCGTGCGCAACGGATCGGTCAGATGATGACGCAGAACAGTTGCCCCTTGAGGGCAGCGTTTGCGGCGATGTTGCATTGCGGGGGGATGTCCTTGGGGATGTCGAGGGGCCGGGGGGCTGCGGCGTGCGCGATGCCGTGCGGCTGCGCGAAGTCCAAGGAATCACACTATCCACCCCGGCGGTCATAGAATGCAGTACGGCGCGTGCATTGCGCACCTGGGCGGTGATGGGGCTAATTCCGGCCGTAGGGGACGAAGGAGGCGGTGTGGCATCGATCCGTGTGGTGGCTCACTATGCCTGCCGGACCCGCAACAACCAAGCCGGCGCGCGTTTGTCCGAACATGCCAGTGGCCGCGCCATTGATATTGCGGGCATTGGGCTGCGGGATGGGCGCGAAATCACAGTTCTGAGCGGATGGAATGTGGGCGATGATGGCCGCCGCCTGCGCCAAATGTGGGAGGCTGCATGTGGTCCGTTCGGCACGGTTCTTGGGCCAGATGCGGATCGGTTTCACCGTGATCATTTCCATTTTGATACCGCTGAATACCGATCAGGAAGCTATTGCCGCTAACGCAGGGCTGGGGCGCGTCCCAACGGGAAACCACCAAGGAACATGTTACCGTTCGTGATCGTCAGCGTCACCGTTAGCGTGTCAGCAATATGGGGCGTTTCATCCAAACCGCTTACGATGCTGGTTAAAAGGGTTCGGCGTTCTGGTGGCAGCGTGCCATTTGATACAGCTAGGTCCGCCGCCTGCATCCAGTTGCGCGCGGAAATCGTTATGGAGCCATCCAGAATACCCGCGTAACCCGGCACAACATCCCCGATTGCCGACACCGACATATCGCCCCATGTCAGCGCGAATTCCTTGATACTGAGCGCCGCAATTTCGGGCTGCGGGCCGGAACCGTTCAATTCAATTGGTGCCGTCAGGTCGACGTCACTGTCAAACCGCAGGTTCTGAATGATCGCGGGTTGTTGGTTTTGTGGGTCAATCATCGCGCGAATGTTCTCAGGCAAGACGATCGCGCGCGTTTCAAGAAACACATCGTAGGTTTGCTGTGTATCTGGTGTCAGGCGCATCGCAGCCAGAACGCTTGCCAATGCCAATTCCGCGCCTTCATTCGTGCGCAGGCGGGGATTGTCCATCGTCATAGTGGCGGTTTGAAACGCCAGGGCCGCATTTGCACGCACTTTGCCGGATGCGCGCATGTCGTTTGTAAACAGAGTGTAAATGTTGCCATCAATGCTGAACGTTTGTTCTTGTGGGAAAACGGCGATGACCTCGTTTGGGCGATAGGACAGCGCAAACAGCTGAAACAGCGCCGCACGCCATTCCAGTGCTGCGGCCGGATCACTGACCACAAGATTGGTAAGGGTTGTATCAAAACGCGACGGAAATCCGCGTGTGTTTAACGTGTCATAGGACAGGTCGATATCGCCCGCGTCGACCTGCGCCAATGCATCCACAAGGCGTGCTTGGATCTGGTTTTTGCCCACAAACCAATACGCGCCGTAGGCAAGTGCCGCGAGAACAACAAGGACAATTAGTTTGCGCATCTTTGGCTCTTTCCCCAAAACCCTGATTGGTGTTTACAGGCGCCCGAGCAGAAGGGCCATAACAGATGACCATGTGGGTGTTTGGATACGGATCATTGTTGTGGAACCCGGGTTTCGCGCCAGTTGAATCCGTTGCGGCAGATTTGACAGGCTTCAGCCGAAGTTTTTGCATGCTATCGATCCATCATCGTGGCACCGTTGATCGCCCCGGATTGGTTTTGGCATTGGACGAAGCCGACGCCATGTGTACTGGCGTGGCCTTTCGTGTGGCGCAGGCCGAAGAAGGCGCGGTGTTGGCCCAGCTGCGCGAACGCGAACTGATTTCAAGCGCCTATGTCGAAAAACATGTTCCATTGGCGTTGCAAGACGGGCGCGCGGTGGAGGCCTTGGCCTATGTGATCAACCGCGACCATGAACAGTATTGCCAATTTGATCTGGAAACACAGGCTCAGATGATCGCGCGATCCGTGGGCGGGCGTGGGCCGAACCCGGAATATCTTTACAATACTGCCGCACATCTGTCCGAAATGGGCATTGATGACCCTGATATGGCATGGCTTGTCGCCCGTGTGCGGGATTTGACGTGATTTTGTTTGGGCTTTGGCGTGCAAACCCCTATTGTAACGTTAACAAACAACAAAGAGGTGCCTGATCCCATGGAAACAGGGGACCAAAAGGCCGAGCCGCAGTTTTCCCAACCTTGGCGCCAGATCATTTCGATGCTGGTGGTTTTGGCGTTGGTAAGCGCAGGTGTTTATCTGGCCTATCCACGGGTCGGTCCAGTGTTTCTGGCCAACCCTTATCTGAACGGTTTCATTTTCGTTGTGTTCGTGATCGGCGTTGTGTCGTGTTTCGGGCAAGTTTGGCAGTTGATCAAATCTGTCGGCTGGATCGAGGCCTTTGCGGGTGAAAAGCTGGGGGCAACTGTAATCAAGGCGCCGGGGCTTTTGGCCCCATTGGCCACGCTGATGCGGTCACGCGGGGCGCGGATGCAGCTTGCGTCGTCGTCGACACGGTCAATTCTTGATTCCGTGTCCCAGCGGATTGATGAAGACCGCGAAATTACACGATACATCGTTAACACACTGATTTTCTTGGGTCTCTTGGGAACGTTCTATGGGCTGGCCACGACCGTGCCCGCCTTGGTTGACACGATACGTTCATTAACTCCGCAAGAAGGAGAAAGCGGAGCCGATGTGTTTGGCCGTTTGCAATCCGGCTTGGAAAGCCAGCTTGACGGGATGGGGGTTGCGTTCGCGTCTTCCCTTCTGGGTCTCGCAGGGTCTTTGGTGGTTGGGCTTTTGGAACTGTTCGCAAGCCACGGTCAGAACCGATTTTACCGTGAACTTGAAGAATGGCTGTCGTCCATCACGCGCGTGGGTCTTGCGGCGGGCGATGAGGCCGATGGTGATCAGGTCGCGATGGCGGGCGTTGTAGATCATATGGTTGAACAAATGGAGCGGATGCAGTCCATGTTTGCCGCATCAGAAGCGAGCCGCCTTGAAACAAACGAGCGGCTTGGAGCGCTTGCAGGTGTTGTTGAACACCTCGCTCGGGGGCAAACCGAAGACCAATCCGGCGCGCAGTTGGCCCGCGTGGCTGACGCCCAAGAACAGCTGATTACCGCGTTGAAGGATACAGGCATGGAAGGGATCGATGCCGAAAGCCGGATGCGGCTGCGGTCTATTGATGTCGGGCTTTTGCGGATTCTTGAAGAAATGGCAGCAGGGCGCACCGAAGTCGTGCAGGATTTGCGGGCCGATATGGCGAGCCTGACCAAGGCCGTTCGCCAAGGCAATCGCGCCGCGCGCAAAGCCGCCGAGGAGTCCTAGGCCATGGCCCTAAGCCGCAGAACCGGCGCGCGGTTTCAGGCGTCCATTTGGCCGGGTTTCGTGGATGCTATGACGGGACTTTTGCTGGTCCTGATGTTCGTGCTGACAATTTTTATGGTCCTTCAATTCGTTCTTCAGGAAACGATTACAGGTCAAGAAAACGAACTGTCCGAACTGTCCGCCGAGGTTGCTGCGCTGTCATCGGCATTGGGGCTTGAACAGGACCGTTCGGCATCGCTGGGCACACAGGTGGGCACCTTGTCCAACGAACTGTCTGATCTGCGCGTTGATCTTGCCGAAAGCGAAGGCCTTTTGGTTCAGCAAAACGCCATCATCGCCCGCCTAACGGGCGAACGCGATGATCTGTCTGCCGCGTTATCTGATGCGGAAACGCGCATTACTGGGTTCGAAGCACAGGTTGCTGGGTTGTTGTCACAACGTCGCGAGGCCGATGAGACGATCGACACCCTCCAAGCCCGTGAAACTGAACTCTTGTCCGATCAAGAGGCGCTGAACCTTGCGCTGGCCAGTGCGCGATCCGAGATTGATGATGGCGCCGAGGCAGCCCGCCTTGCCGCAGCCCGCGCCGATGCCCTGAATGCGCTGATCGCACAGATGCAGGCAGAACAGGCCGAGGTCACGGGCCAAATCGCCACTTTGCAGGCCCAACGTGACGCAGACGCGGGCCAGATTGCGGCGCTTGAGGGGGCGGGCGCAGATGCCAACGCACAGATCGCTGCGTTGCAAAACGAACGGGATGTCGCCAACGCGCAGATCGCGTCCCTACGTGCAGCCCAAGGAAACACCAGTGAACAGATCAGCGAATTGGAAGCCGCGCGGTTGGTCGATGCCGCGGCAGCGCAGGCGCTTCGGGACCGTTTGGCGAATGCAGACGCGGAACTGACGGCGATGACGCTCGCGCTTGAAGAACAACGCCGCGAGGCGGAAAACACACTGACACTGTTGGCGGCCGCCCAAGCGGCGCGCGACAATCTGGATGAAAACCTTGCTATTGCGTTGTTGGCACAACAGGCCGCCGAAACAGCGGCGCAGGATTTGGGTGTAGAGCGCAGCGCCTTGGCTGAGCAACTTGCTGCGGCGTTGGAAGACACAGGTGCCGCATCGCAAGATGTTGAAGCCCTGCGGGCGCAATTGGCCGAAGCGTTGGTTGTGCGCAACGGGTTGGAACAGCAATTGCTGGATGCCAACACGCAGCGTAGCGCCCTTGGCGATGAATTGGCGGCGGCGGTGGCGGCTTTGGCGGCAACACAAACTGCGGCCAGTGACGACATTGACCGTCAGACGGCGCTGTTGGCCCAAGCAAACGAAGCCCTGCGCGCGCAAGAAGCCCTGTCAGCGGATGGTCAGCGCCAAGTCGCCTTGTTGAACGAACAGGTGACCACTCTGCGCAACGAATTGGGCCGCCTGCAAGCCCTGCTGGATTTGGCCAATGACGCAGATGTGGACGCCAACGTGCAAATCGAAGCCCTGTCTGAGAGCCTAAATACGGCCATGGCCCGTGCATTGTTGGCAGAGCGGCGCGCGGGCGTGCTGGAGCAAGCCGAACTGGAACGCTTGGCCGCAGAGGCCGAGGAATTGGAACGTTTCCGATCCGATTTCCTTGGCCTGTTGCGCGGGGTGCTGGAAGGCGTGGACGGGGTCCGAATTGAAGGGGACCGATTTGTGTTTTCTTCCGAAGTTCTGTTCGAACAAGGCGCCGCAGAACTGTCAGCGGAAGGGCGGGGCGAAATTGCCAAGGTTGCCCAAATTCTGCGCGATGTGGCGGGCGAAATTCCGGACGAAATTGATTGGGTGATCCGCGTCGATGGGCATACGGATAATGTTCCGTTGTCAGGCGCGGGGGCGTTCGCAAACAATTGGGAACTAAGCCAAGCGCGGGCGCTGTCGGTGGTGCTGTATATGGTGAATTTCCTTGCGATCCCGCCGGAACGGTTGGCCGCGAACGGGTTCGGGCAATACCAACCGATCAACCCTGCTGACACAGATGACGCGCGCGCGCAAAACCGTCGTATCGAATTGAAACTGACAGAGCGCTGACCTGATTGTGCGGCTGCGCCGCCCATGATCCTTGGAGCTGGGTGCAATCGCCCGCCGGGACCGGTTAGGGCAGTGAAATCTGCGTGGTTTGACGATCAAGTTCCACACCGTCGCGACTGTGAATAACAAGGCCGCTGTAGGTGCCCGTGCGCCATCCGCCGTCGGGCGGGTTTAACCCGCCAGCGCGCATGACAAGGGCCTGCTGGCGGTTCAAGACATCTTCGGTTTGGAAAATGGGGCCAAGCGGGCCGTTAATTTCCAGCGAAATAACGTCGCCCGGTTGCGCACCAAAGGCAAAGCCCCACACAACAATCGGAGCATCCGTCCGCAGCGATTGCGCGGCGGCTGTGCCGTTTTTCACGTCGTCATAATCAGGCACACCGTCCGCGAAGCCAACAGAAATCAACCCACCGGGTGGGGTGTCCAGCGTATCGGCCCAAAGGGTATATTGCGAAGGGGCGCCGCAAGTGATGGCCCCATCGGGATCAAACGGGTCGATCATCGCCCCGTCACGGCGCACAGAAATATGAAGATGAGGAAATTGCGTGCGTCCGGAGAGCCCAACAAGGCCCAAAACGTCGCCGGTTTCTATCATATCGCCGGTTTGCACGGTCACAGACCCCTCGCGCATGTGGCAATATTGGGTTTCCCATCCGTCACCATGGGCCACAACCAAGCCGTTCCCACAATCGCGTCCGTTGATTTCACCATCAAGTTCGGGGGTGTAGAGAACGTCGCGCATATCGTTACGTACGCCGCGGACAACGCCCGGTGCCGCCGCCAAGACATTGACGCCGGCGTCCATGCTGGCGCGCGAAGGTAGGCCGAAATCTGTTCCTTTGTGGCCATCATAGGTCAGCGTTCCGCACGAAAAATCTGATGCGCCTTCGCTTGGGTCATGATCGACATAGTTTTGAATATAGCAGGTGTCGCCAAGGTCGCAGTCGATGGGGACCTCTAACGAAAAATCCTGCGCCATCACAGGAAGGGCGCAGGATGTTGCCAGGATAGAAAGACGCATCAATCCGCTGCAAGAAGCGGCGGTTTGTCTTTGCTGATACGGGCCTTTTCGGGCGCGTTGAATTGCAAATCCAGTTCGCCTTTTTTGACGCCCACTTTGATGTGGCCACCCTTGGCCAACGCGCCGAACAGCAGTTCTTCGGCCAGTGGTTTTTTGATATGTTCCTGAATTACACGGCCCAGCGGGCGTGCGCCCATTTTGGAATCGTACCCTTTGTCGGCCAACCATTCGGCAGCTGGTCGGCTGAGTTCGATGGACACATTGCGATCCATGAGTTGCGCTTCGAGTTGGAGCACGAATTTTTCGACCACTTGCAGAATCACTTCTTTGCCGAGGGGGGCAAAGGACACGACAGCATCCAAACGGTTGCGGAATTCTGGGGTGAACGTGCGTTCAATCGCGGCGGTGTCTTCGCCTGTGCGTTTGTCACGGCCAAATCCGATCGCTTCTTTGGCCATTTCGGATGCGCCCGCGTTTGACGTCATGATGATGATCACATTGCGGAAATCCGTGGTGCGGCCGTTATGATCTGTCAGTTTGCCGTGATCCATGACCTGCAACAGGATGTTGTAGACATCTGGGTGTGCTTTTTCCATTTCATCAAGCAGCAGCACGCAATGGGGGTTCTGATCCACACCGTCTGTCAACATACCGCCTTGATCAAAACCAACGTAGCCCGGAGGTGCGCCAATCAGGCGGGACACGGCGTGTTTTTCCATGTACTCGGACATGTCAAACCGCAGCATCTCAACGCCCAGCGTGTCGGCCAATTGTTTGGCGACTTCGGTTTTGCCCACGCCAGTTGGGCCTGCGAACAGGTAGTTGCCGATGGGTTTTTCAGGTTCGCGCAGGCCCGCACGGGCCAATTTGATCGCGGAAGATAGGGCAACGATCGCGTCGTCTTGCCCGAACACCACCCGTTTGAGCGAGCTTTCGAGATCTTTCAGAACCTCAGCGTCATCTTTCGTCACGTTCTTGGGTGGTATGCGCGCAATTTTTGCGACCACGGCTTCGATTTCCTTGGCGCCGATGGTTTTGCGGCGTTTGGATTCCGTCACCAGATGCTGCGCAGCGCCAGCCTCGTCGATGACGTCGATGGCTTTGTCAGGCAGCTTGCGGTCGTTAATATAACGCGCGGCCAGTTCAACGGCGGTCTTGATCGCTTCGGCGGTGTATTTGATGCTGTGGTGATCTTCGAAATAGGGCTTGAGACCCTTGAGGATCTTAATGCTGTCTTCGACAGAGGGCTCGTTCACATCAATTTTCTGAAAACGACGGGCGAGCGCGCGATCTTTTTCGAAATGCTGGCGGAATTCTTTGTACGTGGTCGATCCCATGCACCGCAGTTTGCCACCCGCAAGGGCGGGTTTCAGCAGATTGGACGCGTCCATCGCGCCGCCAGATGTGGCACCCGCGCCAATGACGGTGTGAATTTCATCGATAAACAACACGGCGTCATCATGATCTTCGAGTTCTGTCATGACGGCCTTTAGGCGTTCTTCGAAATCGCCGCGATACCGGGTTCCGGCCAACAATGCGCCCATATCCAATGAGTAGATTGTCGTTTCGGAGAGAACTTCGGGGACTTCGCCGTTCACAACCTTGCGCGCCAGACCTTCGGCAATGGCGGTTTTACCAACGCCTGGATCGCCCACCAGAAGGGGGTTGTTTTTGCGACGGCGGCACAGGACCTGAACACAGCGTTCAACTTCGTGATCGCGCCCAATCAGGGGGTCAACATCGCCTTCTTGGGCTTTGACATTCAAATCTACACAGTATTTGGCCAGTG
>CAYOSK010000095.1:0-10754 GCA_964406585.1 uncultured Octadecabacter sp.
GTTCGAGGACATAAAGATCGTCAGTACCGGCGGCGGAGCGGCGGGGATCGCCTGCCTGAATATGCTGCTGAAACTCGGTGTGAAACGCGAAAACGTCTGGCTTTGTGATATCGAAGGACTGGTCTACGAAGGCCGCGAAAAAGACATGACACCGCAAAAGGCCGAATATGCCCAAGGTTCGGTGCCCGCCGAACTGGCCGATGTCATCGACGGCGCGGATATGTTCCTCGGCCTGTCTGGTCCTGGGGTTTTGACACAGGACATGGTGGCCAAAATGGCCGATCAACCGATTATCTTTGCATTGGCCAATCCCAATCCTGAAATCCTGCCAGATCTTGCGCGCAGCGTGGCACCAGACGCCATCATCGCCACCGGCCGCAGCGATTTTCCAAACCAAGTCAACAACGTGCTGTGTTTCCCGTTTATTTTTCGGGGTGCATTGGATGTGGGTGCGACAGAAATCAATGACGCCATGCAGATCGGCTGCGTCGAAGGCATTGCCGCCCTCGCCCGCGCGACGACATCGGCAGAAGCTGCCGCCGCCTATCAGGGCGAACAGCTGATGTTCGGGGCTGACTATCTTATCCCGAAACCGTTCGATCCACGCCTTATGGGCGTTGTCGCGTCGGCTGTGGCCAAGGCGGCGATGGAAACGGGGGTCGCGACCCGCCCTGTTGATTTGCCATCCTATAAGGAAACACTGGACGCGTCGGTGTTCAAATCCGCACTTTTAATGCGCCCCGTGTTTCAGGCCGCCGCTACGGCATCGCGGCGCATCGTCTTTGCCGAAGGCGAGGACGAACGCGTACTGCGCGCTGTACAAGCCGTGCTCGAAGAAACCACAGAACAACCTATTCTGATTGGTCGTCCCGATGTGATCCGAACCCGCGCCGAACGTGCCGGGCTTGAGATTAACATCGACAATCTTGACATCGTTAATCCTGAGAATGATCCACGTTACCGCGATTATTGGGAAACATATCATACGCTTATGGCCCGCAAAGGCGTGACACCCGACCTTGCAAAGGCCGTGATGCGCACAAACACAACTGCCATCGCAGCCGTCATGGTGCAGCGCGGCGAAGCCGACAGCATGATTTGCGGCACCTTCGGTCAGTTCCGTTGGCATCTGAACTACATTGAACAGATCCTTGGCAAAGATCATTTTGTTCAAGGCGCGCTGAGCATGATGATCCTCGAAGATGGGCCGCTGTTCATCACGGACACCCATGTGCGGTCCGAGCCCACGCCGGAACAGATCGCTCTGTCCGCCATAGGGGCGGCTCGGCACGTTAAACGGTTTGGTCTAACGCCCAACATCGCCTTCTGCGCCCAGTCCCAGTTTGGCAATTTAGACTGTGATACAGGCACGCGCATTCGCGCAGCAATGAAGATCCTCGATTCGCAAGGCGTTGATTTCGCTTATGAAGGCGAGATGAACATCGATGCTGCCCTTGACCCAGAGTTGCGTGCACGGTTGCTGCCGGGCAACCGGATGCAAGGGGCAGCCAATGTCCTTATCTTCGGTCACGCGGACGCCGCTTCGGGCGTGCGCAATATACTGAAAATGAAAGGCGGCGGGTTGGAAGTTGGCCCGATCCTCATGGGCATGGGCAACCGGGCCCATATCGTGACACCTGCAATTACGGCCCGCGGCCTGCTGAACATGGCGGCCATCGCGGGCACGCCCGTGCAGCAATACGGTTAAAGCGGTGTAATCGACCCTTGGAACCCGTCAGAGCCATTGGGAGCGAAGATCATGAACGTGCCACCCAAAACTACAAACGTTAGACAATCAAGGCCGCGATCAGCTACATCCGTCTCCTCAAGGCAAAGCTGATCGCCCCGTTGCTCCCAAACGATCGGCAGGGCGCGGCCCTCTCCGAGCCCGAAGTCCTGCTGGTTAGTTCCGGTTCCATCGGCCCGTAGTATCAATGTCAGGGTGCGTTCTGGATCACTGATGCGCGTCAGATCAAGACGGGTGTTTGCCAAAGATGTCGGCATGGCGCCATTCGGTTCTGTTGCCATACACCCTGTCAAAGCAACGGCCCCAAGTGCAAAGAACATAGATCGGATCATAGTTGGTCTTTCAGTCAAATTGATCTTTCGAGTATTGAGCGGCGCGTGGCCTGCTTGCAATAGAAGTCTTGCGCGGCCTTCGCAGTTTTGCAAATTGTCCTTTTGGGCTTAGCAATTGGTCGCAACGACACGACGCTTTGCAAATCTTTGCAGTTCGAAACTGCGACAAATTGCAAAGTCACGGCCGCAAACCTTTCGCAGGGCTTGCCCCCGGTTGGCCCATAGGCCTATCCCTAAAGCAATAGGGAGGACTACCATGGGATATCGCGACGTCTATCAAAGCTGGCAGGACGATCCGGAAGGATTTTGGTTGAAGGCGGCCGAGGCCATTGACTGGCATGCACCACCTACCAAGGCACTCTTTGATGACAATGCCCCCCTTTACGAATGGTTCCGCGATGCCCGCGTGAACACGTGCTACAACGCCGTTGATCGCCACGTTGATGCCGGACACGGAGACCGTGTCGCGATTATTCACGACAGCCCTGTCACTAACAGCATTTCCAAAATAACCTACGCACAACTGCAAACGCGCGTCGCATCTTTGGCGGGCGCTTTGGCCGCCAAAGGCGTGGTGAAAGGCGACCGCGTCATCATTTACATGCCAATGGTCCCCGAAGCGCTAGAGGCGATGTTGGCCTGTGCGCGCATCGGCGCAATCCATTCCGTTGTGTTTGGTGGATTTGCGGCCAATGAACTTGCCGTGCGTCTGGATGATGCAACGCCCAAAGCAATCATTGCTGCGTCTTGCGGGATCGAACCTGCGCGGGTCGTTGAATACAAACCACTGCTAGATGGCGCGATTGACCTTGCCGATCACAAGCCCGAGTTCACAGTGATCTTGCAGCGGGACCGCGCGCCCGCCGAACTTGGCCCAAAGGACTTTGATTGGCACGAATTTCAGCACGGCGTTGAACCAGCTGGCTGTGTTCCGGTCGAAGGCACCCACCCCGCCTATATCCTCTATACGTCCGGCACGACAGGCGCACCCAAGGGCGTTGTTCGCCCCACAGCGGGCCATCTTGTTGCGCTGAACTGGACAATGAAGAACATCTATAACGTGGACCCGGGGGATGTGTTCTGGGCCGCGTCGGATGTGGGTTGGGTCGTGGGCCACAGCTATATTTGTTACGCACCTCTGATTCACGGCAACACCACGATCGTGTTCGAGGGAAAACCGGTCGGCACGCCAGATGCAGGGACCTTCTGGCGGGTTATTGAACAACACAACGTGCGCAGTTTCTTTACCGCGCCGACCGCGTTTCGCGCCGTCAAACGCGAAGACCCCAAGGGCGCGCTGATCGAAAACTACGATCTATCTTGCCTTGATCAGATATATCTGGCCGGCGAACGCGCGGATCCGGACACGATTGAATGGATGCAGACCCATTTGGGCAAACCGATCTACGACCACTGGTGGCAAACCGAAACGGGCTACACCATTGCGGGCAATCCGGTGGGAATCGAACCAATGCCCGTTAAGCTTGGGTCGCCCACCGTGGCGATGCCCGGATATGATGTTCAAATTCTATCCGACGAAGGGCACCCCCTGCCCGCAGGCGAATTGGGCGCGATTGCAGTCAAGCTGCCGCTGCCACCGGGCACATTGCCAACCCTTTGGAACGCCGAAGAACGGTTCTTGAAATCCTACCTCAATACATTCCCCGGCTACTATGAAACCGGCGATGCGGGTATGATTGATGAAGATGGATACCTCTACATCATGGCGCGCACGGACGATGTGATCAACGTGGCAGGGCACCGTCTCTCGACAGGGGCAATGGAAGAAGTTCTCGCCGCTCACCCAGACGTGGCCGAATGCGCTGTGATAGGTGTGACGGATGACCTGAAGGGTCAATTGCCAATGGGGTTTGTCTGCCTCAACAATGGCTGCGAAACATCCTACGAAGAGGTCGTCAAAGGCTGCGTCAAATTGGTGCGCGACAAAATTGGCCCCGTGGCTGCGTTCAAACTTTGCACGGTGGTTGATCGCCTACCAAAAACGCGAAGCGGTAAAATCCTGCGCGGTACAATGGTCAAAATCGCTGACGGCGAAACGTTCAAAATGCCAGCGACCATCGACGACCCTGCGATCTTGGATGAGATCAAAGAGGCGCTGAAGCCGATGGGATATGCGCAAGACTAACGGACAGTCGCCCTGCGCTATTCGCGCAGGCGCAGATCCTTGGGTTGCGCGAAAAATTCGATACGTTGCGGCGGTTCTGCTAAAGCTTCGGGGCTGCCAGATACTACGGTAAAGACATAGCCCGATGCCGCTGCCTCATAGTATCCGCAAAACGGTTCAAGCGATTGCGCTATGTCTGCTTCGAATTGCGCAAGCGCAGCTTCGAGCGCCAAATTCGTTTCGCCCCCCGCGACTTGAACAGAAACATCTTCAAAATCCGTGCACTGGATCGCATTCTGATCTCGCATCGTCACAGTAAACGCCAGTACAGGAACATCAGATGCCATCCGGGCAAAGCTTGTCATGCGGTATGTCGTCTCGTTCACCAATTGAAACCGCGACACGGTTGAACAGGTATCTGTCTCGCGATCATAATTCACACATTCAAAAGGGCGGCCTTGCGTTTCAGCCATAAGCTGAACGAACGAAATTGCGCCATCCGGTGCGGAAGGAACGGGATCCATACATCCAGCCAGTGTGACGGCGGCTGTGAATATTGCGATGTGTTTCATGCAAATTGCTCTCTGATCAGGCGTTCTTCCAATCCGTGTCCGGGATCGAACAGAATACGGTGTTCAATTTCAGGCGCGGACCAGACCTCAACCCGTTTAATGTCTTTTACTGATACACCATCTGCGTCCGCGTTCACGGGGCGCTTTTCGGTGTTGGTGACTTCGAATGTGACGCGCGATGTTTTGGGCAACAGCGCGCCGCGCCAACGGCGTGGGCGAAACGCGGCAACGGCTGTCAGGGCCAATACATCCGACCCCACAGGCACAATCGGGCCGTGAGCGGAATAATTATAGGCCGTGGACCCCGCCGGTGTCGCCAGTAACGCCCCATCACACACCAATTCATCTAGCCGTAATTTGCCATCCACCGAAATACGCAGTTTCGCTGCCTGCGGCCCCGCGCGCAGCAGCGACACTTCGTTGATGGCAAGGGCGCGGTGCTCGGTGCCATCCGTGCAAATGGCCTTCATATGAAGCGGGTTGATAACCTCTTGTTGGGCTTGGGCCAGCCGTTCACGAAGTCCCTGCGCCCCAAAGTTATTCATCAAAAAACCGACGGTACCACGGTTCATACCGTAGACAGGTGCGGGCAAGTCTTGGGTGTTGTGCAGCGTTTCAAGCATAAACCCATCGCCGCCCAAGGCCACAATGATGTCCGCCTCATCCGGCGCCACGCTGCCATATTGGTCGCCAAGCATCTTTTGTGCCTGTTGCGCGATGGGCGCGGAACTAGCCATAAATGCAAGCTTTTTGTGTGCGGGCATGCCCGATCTCCCAGATATTTCAAACGACTGTCCAACGCCCGCATCGGAAACGCAAGTCGTGCATCGGGTCCGCTCGGTCGCTTTGACCATAAACATCATGTGGAATTTGGGGTTTTATGGCCCATGTCTTACGCATATGAACACGCCAAACGTTACCCGCTAAGGAGTCTGCCATGAACGCCCGCACCAAAGATGACGGTTTCTTCACAGAAAGCCTGTCGACCCGTGATCCAGAAATTGCAGCTGCTATCGGCGCCGAACTTGGTCGTCAGCGCAAAGAGATTGAACTGATTGCATCCGAAAACATCGTGTCAGCAGCCGTCATGGAAGCCCAGGGCAGCGTGATGACCAACAAATACGCCGAAGGCTATCCCGGTCGCCGGTATTACGGTGGTTGCCAGCACGTTGATGTCGCCGAAAACCTTGCCATCGACCGCGCCAAGCAACTGTTTGATTGTGGCTTTGCAAATGTACAGCCGAACTCCGGCTCGCAGGCCAACCAAGGTGTGTTTCAGGCACTGATCAAACCGGGTGACACCATTCTTGGAATGTCATTGGATGCAGGGGGCCATTTGACCCACGGCGCCAAACCCAACCAATCCGGTAAAATTTACAACGCCATTCAATATGGTGTGCGCAAACAGGACAGCCTGCTGGATTACGACCAAGTGCAAGACTTGGCGACTGAACATCAGCCCAAACTGATCATCGCCGGTGGGTCTGCTATTCCACGGATCATTGATTTCGCACGTATGCGCGAGATTGCGGATAGCGTCGGTGCCTATCTGCTGGTGGACATGGCACACTTTGCAGGCCTTGTGGCCGCTGGCATTTATCCGTCCCCGTTTCCCCATGCACATGTGGCGACAACGACGACGCACAAAACCCTGCGCGGCCCGCGCGGTGGCATGATCCTCACGAACGACGAAGACTTGGCCAAGAAATTCAACTCTGCCATCTTCCCGGGCATTCAGGGCGGACCGCTGATGCACGTGATCGCCGGTAAGGCCGTCGCGTTTGGCGAAGCCCTGCGCCCTGAATTCAAAGCCTATCAAGAACAGGTTGTGAAGAACGCACAAGCACTGGCCGATCAGTTGATGAAGGGCGGGCTTGATATTGTCACAGGCGGCACAGACAGCCATGTGATGCTGGTTGACCTGCGCCCCAAAGGGGTGAAAGGCAACGCGACAGAACGTGCGTTGGAACGCGCGCACATCACATGCAACAAAAACGGCATCCCGTTTGATCCCGAAAAACCGATGGTCACGTCCGGCGTCCGTCTTGGTTCACCCGCTGGCACGACACGCGGTTTCACCGAGGTCGAATTCCGGATGGTCGCGGATTGGATCGTCGAAGTTGTGGACGGTTTGGCAGCCAACGGCGAAGACGGCAACGCGGACGTCGAAGCAAAGGTTAAGGCCGAAGTCGAAGCCCTGTGCGATACGTTCCCGATGTATCCGAACCTTTGATCACATACCGATAAACACGAAAGCCCCGCCAAATTGGCGGGGCTTTTTTGGTTTGACAGGGCAGGTTCTAGCGCAGAAGCGTCCAGTCGAACGACCCGCCAGACAACTGCACGTTCCGTTGGACCCATGTGCTTGCGTCCGGGTTCGTCACATCAGCCGATCCGCGCATATCCCAACACCCGGACGGCAAGGAAATGTTGCGCACCCCACCAGCCGACAAAACCTCACCCGACCCCAGACGATCCGGGCCCCACGAATTGGACGCACATGGCGACAGGTAGATGTAGAACGCGGTTTGCCCGCTGTTGTTGACGATGTTCAGGTTAGATGTGCCCGCCGTGCTAACGGTCGTTGGCGTGGGTTGGCATGCGGACAAGCCAACTGCGGCGGCCACGGCAAATGCGGTCATTGAAAATTTCATAAATGTCTCCGTTCTATATCTGTCTTAGTTGATCGTTAGGTTAAATGTTTGTCCGGCGGGAATGTTGATCCGGTCATCGGAGGCCACGTAACCCCCCGACGTCGGGTAGCCGGCCTGTACGTCCCAGCAGCCCGCCGAAACTGTCCAAGCGCGTGATGCACCGGACCGAACCGTTTCGCCCGAATTCAACCGCGTGAACCCGTGGCTCAGCGCGCTGCATTCGGAAATCGTGACAACCGTGAATGTCGCTCCGGAATTGTTGATCAAATTCAGGGTGCCTGTTGCGGTGCCCGGCGTGACCAAATCACCGCCGCCTACGCCGCCCAAACAACCACCCAATGCCGCCGTCGCGGCGATTGCCAAAATCGCGTTCTTCATAAAATAACTCCTTCAAATGACGATAATGTTACCGCAACGTCAACCAATTTGCAAAGGTCAGGATTTCCAGCCCTGATCCTCTGCACAAGACCTGCTGATTTAGGGCGTGTTAACCCCGCGCTTTGAAGGCTAGCGTGCCGCTATGAAACAGACCCGAACCCTTGAACAAACCCTAGGTCGGCGCATGCGCACTGCGCTTCCGAACGGGATCGTAGAATTCGTGATGTTCACGCTCAAACAAGGCTGGGCCGCACTTTTCGGCGGGCTGTTGTTGCTGGCGGTGATTTTCACAAATGCCATATGGGGCGATGATTGGGGAGTGGCCCGATACGACGCGCTTTTCGCGTTCGCCATCTCCGTTCAGGCCGCCATGTTATTGTTAAAATTGGAAACCCTACGCGAGGCGAAGGTGATTGCCCTGTTTCACCTGACCGGCACAGCGATGGAGTTTTTCAAGGTGAGCGCCGGATCCTGGGCCTACCCCGAAGACGCGATGTTCATGATCCTTGGTGTGCCGATGTTCAGCGGGTTTATGTACGCGTCTGTGGGCAGCTACATCGCACGCGTGATCCGTATTTTCGACATGACATTCGCGCCCTACCCCCCGTTTTGGGTGACAGTCATTGTGGCCAGCGCGATATACGTGAACTTCTTTACACATCATTTCGGCCCCGACATCCGATTGGGCCTCTTCGCTGCGACGGTCGTCATATTTGGGCGCACACGGATCACATTTACCGTCGGCAAAACCTACTGGATGCCCTTGCCAGTCGCCGCGTTTCTGGCGAGCTTTTTCCTATGGGTTGCCGAAAACATTGGCACGTTAACCGGCACATGGGTTTATGCGGGATCAGCCGAATTCGATTGGGCGTCTTTGTCCAAAATGGGCAGCTGGTACCTGCTGCTTTACGTCAGCTTCGTCACAGTCACAGTGGTCATCCGCGACCCGTTGATCAGAGATACCCGCGCCACACTAAGAAGCCAATCAAAGCAGCCACAACCAAAATTAAATTGAAACTTACCACGCCCAAGGTGCCTAAAATCCGCGTTTTGCGGCGTTCCTTTGGATCGATCGTTTCCAGATACGAGATCAGCGCCTTATAGGCCTGCTCGGCTTTTGCTTCGTCGATCATCAGCCGCAATTTTGGATGGTTCAGATACCGCTGGGCATCCGCAAGGTAGGCACCATCGCGATGCGCCCATTTGGGGAGCAACCGCCCCGCCTTTGACAATGCGCGATCCAACGTGCGCGCCTTCAATCGCAGGCGCGTTTCGATAAGGCGGCGCACCTCTTCTGCGTATGTATCAACTGGAATTTGGCCCATTCCGGTGCCCTACCTTGCCCGCTCCCCTCTTTCAATTCATGCGGTGACGGTCTAGATCAAAGCGATGCTGAATGTCCTCACCCACGGCGACCCTGCGCTGCCCAAATTGCTGATCGCTCATGGTCTGTTCGGGTCAGGGCGCAACTGGGGTGTGATTGCCAAACGGCTGTCGGATACGTTCCATGTGATCTGTCCTGACATGCGAAATCATGGTTCAAGCCCTTGGTTTGAAACGCAAAGTTACTATGACATGGCCGATGATTTGGCGGCTCTTTTGGAGGGGCCGACCCATGTGATTGGCCATTCAATGGGCGGTAAGGCGGCGATGGTATTAGCGCTGCAACACCCTGAATTGATTGATAAATTGATCATCGCGGACATCGCGCCTGTGGGCTATGCACACACCCAAACCCACCAGATCGACGCCATGCGCGCGGTTGACCTGACGGCCGTGACCCGCCGATCCGAAGCGGGCGCTTCATTGGACCCCGAGGTGCGGGATTTTTTACTTCAGTCCCTTGATGTAAAAGGGAAAAAATGGACGCTGAACCTTGATGTTCTTGAGGCTGAGATGCCAAAAATCATCGGCTTTCCGCAGGTGTCAGGCGCGTTTGACGGGCCGACGCTGTTCCTGTCTGGCGCAGAAAGCGATTACGTGACACGCGATCATCGCCCCGTGATCAAGGGCCTGTTTCCCACCGCGCGGTTCGCCAAATTGCCCAGCGCGGGGCATTGGTTGCACGCGCAAAAACCGCGAGAGTTTGAGGCGGCGGTGCGGGCGTTTTTGGCCTAAAACGCAATATGGGTCTGGTATGGCCGCCGTGTGGCTGGCCACCCATTGGGCCCGGCGCTGATTTAGATGCAGATCGAGGTGAGAAACACCAAAAGCGACGCCCCACCGGCGGTGATCAGGAATAGGTGTGGAAGGAAATGCATGCTGCCCTCATCTGGTTGGATAAGGGTTGTACGTGCGAGGGAGTGGGATTTGTCGGTGGGGTTGCTACTCGGCCGCCACAATCTGACTCTTATTGGGCGAACTGTTCGAAAATTCTTGCTCTGAGTTTGTTAGGGCCTCAAGAATCCTCTTTCCGATACTACGCACCACTGGAACCGGCACAGCATTTCCGAATTGCTTGTAAGCTGCTGATCTCGTTGGGTGAGGTTCGAAACTATCTGGGAAACCTTGCAAGCGGGCACATTCTCGTGGCGTTAGAAGCCGAGGGTTTTTGCCCTCCTGAGGCACAAGACACTCTTTCCCATCCTTATAGTATCGCGCAACAATCGTATTGGATGGACGATCCAAGTCAGCTTCAAACGCAGTGAACCCGACGCCTCGGGCAAGGTTGTTCTTTGTACGGCGTTTGTGCCCTTCCCAACTCCGATCTGAGATTGTGTATTTATCTTCCACAACCGCTTCGAGCGCGGACCGAAGTGGCATAGATGGACCATCGAAGCTTGGGAACTCGAAGTTCGCAGCATCATAATCTTCGCGAAAAGCGATCATAAAACATCGCTTTCGCCGTTGAGGAACAACGGTTTCCGAATTGATGACTTGGTACTTTAGAATGTAACCCAGACGTTTTTCGATGATCCTCCTGAGGGTTTGGAACGTCCGGCCTTG
>CAYOSK010000096.1:0-10742 GCA_964406585.1 uncultured Octadecabacter sp.
TGATTTCCAGCTTTTCCGATGCAGCATACCTCATTCTGCATCGTCCCCATCCCCGAGCATGCTTTTTTTGAGAAGGCGCAACTCAAGCGTCTGCTCGGCTACGACCTCCTTCAGATCGCGCGCCTCAGCCTTCAAACTGGTAACTTCGCCGGACGTCGCCTGGCGCGCTGTATCGCCGGAAAGGCGCTTCTTCCCAGCCTCCATGAAGTCCTTTGACCAATTGTAATACAGGCTTTCGGCGATCCCTTCACGGCGGCAGAGCTCAGAAATCGAACTCTCTCCGCGCAAGCCATCCAGAACAATCCGGATCTTCTCTTCTGCAGAGAATTTCCGGCGCGTCTTGCGCTTGATTTCTTTTACATGTCTGTCAACCGAACCATTCGGCCCTGTCTTCATTCTCATCTCGTATCCCTCCAAAGGCTACGATGAGCGAAAGACACTCCTTTAGCAAAACAAGGCTGTCTGTCTCAAAGGCCGTGACGGGTTACAGAACGCAAAGCCACACGTGTCGCAACGGTCGCCATGGCCAACAAGACCGCCCGGATCGTCTGGGCTGTCCTAACCCGCAATGAACCCTACAGCCCCCGTGCGGCAGCCTGAGACGAAAGAAACAATGAGTTAGCAAGACCTGCGAGATGATGGTGCATAAGTCTGCCGCCAAAACCAAGACACTCCGCCGAATGTCCCGGGCGCAATAGCCCGCATTGCTGTAAGGAACTTGGTTTGCGGAACCCATCAGGGCCAGCGGTCAAAACCGCGCAAACAGGCCGGACACATGACTGCTTCTGACAAATGCACAAATCAGATCAAAAATGTCTTGCTATGCAGGAGCCATCCACACATGACATTCGCACAACCCATTGGATTCGCTGGGCGTGGGTGGCCGGTTGGCGGGACCGAACCTTGTGTGGCGTACCGTCTTTCGTGTTAACTACAGTCACCCATAAGGGCCATTGCGAACCATGGTGCCTCGATGATCTTGATGATCCATACAGATGCTATTCAATGCGCGTGTGTGTATGTGCTTAGATTTTTCAACCTTGATAAGAGTGTTCTCATACTATTCCCGGTTTGGGAGATGGTGCTCACAGACGGTCAAAGTATCCATCAACCATGGATTTTGTTAATGGCGGCAATCGCGCCGCGTAGCTCCGCCAAACCGCGCATGCGCCCGATCAAGGGGTATCCGGGCTGCACTTTCCGATTGTGGTCGTCGAGCAACGCGTGCCCATGGTCTGGGCGCATCGGTATTTCGTGATCTTCCCGCCCTTCAGCCCGCCTCCGACTTTCCTCGTTAAGGAGTGCTTGAAGCGCTGCAATCATGTCAACGTCACCGTTCAAATGCTCTGCTTCTGCGAAGCTCGTACGGCCGCGGTCTCTTGGTTCTGATCGAATGACGTTTCTCAAATGTGCGAAATGAATTTTGTCACCAGCCAACTTGATGAATTCAACTGCATTAAACACGTCTGACGCGCCTAAGGACCCTGTGCAAAGGGTCGCTCCGTTTGCGGGACTATCAATGGCATCGAGTACGACTACGAAGTCATCCAGATTCGACAATACTCGGGGCAACCCAAGAAGTGGAAATGGGGGATCGTCAGGATGGCAACAAAGGCGCATGCCTAGTTTTTCTGCTGTTGGAACAACTTCCAACAAAAAATCAAGAAGATGCGATTGCAGCGTCTTTGCCGAAATGTCCCCGTAAACATTCAGACAATCCATCACATCAGACAATGACCAGTTATCGTTAGCACCCGGCAGTCCGGCAACGATATTCTGCGACAAAGCCGCGCGATCTTCTTTCCTCATCCCTTCAAAACGCAAACGCGCATCATGAATGTGTTGTTCTGAGTAATCGCTCTCGGCACCTACGCGCTTAAGTATAAAGCAGTCGAACGTAGCAAAATCGACCAAATCGAAACGCAACGCGTTTCCACCGTTCTTTAGCGGGTACTTCAGATCAGTGCGGGTCCAGTCCAACACGGGCATGAAATTGTAGCAGACCGTTTTGATCCCGTTGGCAGCTAGGTTTATCAAGCTCTCCTTATAGGCTGCGATATGATCTCGAACCGGCCCCCGTTGTGATTTGATTGCCTCTGACACGGGAACACTTTCGACAACGTCCCATGTCAGGCCTGATACAATTCCATCCGGTTTCTCTATGAGTTCCTTTCGCAGTTTAATCTCTGGAAATGACCAAACTTCGCCAGGTGGAATATGATGCAGAGCGGAGACGACACCCACTGCACCTGTTTGCCGTATCTCATCGATCGAGATTGCATCGTCCGGCCCAAACCAACGCCAAGTCTCCCTCACGTTTCCACCTTTCGCAATTCAAAATCGACGGGGACGAGCGCGCCCTTTTGCCTGACCACCTGACCCGCCAACTGACAACCAGCTTTGATTCCCTCTTCGAAATCAATCGATTTCATGAAGCTGGCAAGCAGAGCGGCATTGAAACTATCGCCCGCCGCAGTCGTGTCTAGCACTGTTGATGCCGGCTCAACGTTCACTCGTTTGACCTCACCTTGCTGCTGAAAGAGAACGGGTTCTGAGCTATTCTTTACGATGACGTTGGGGGCGCCATTTCGGGTATATCGGGCGAGCGTTTCATAGGCATCACGATCACCGAACCAAGCCGCTTCATCTTCGAAAGACGGCAAGACAATGTCTGCTTGTCCGGCTGCAAGTCTGATCATTTCCTTCATCTCTTGCGGATGCGTCCAAAGCCTTGGCCTAAGGTTTGTATCGAACGCGACGGTTTTGCCCCGAGAGCGCGCACGCTGTAATGCATCAAATAGGTTCCCCCGCGAATCCGGATCAAGGATCGCTAGTGTTATACCCGAATAGTAAATGACGTCAGCGTTTTGCATTGCATCATCAAGGACCGCTTTGTTCACGGCCAACTGCCGGGCGGCGGCAGTGTCACGCCAATAGGAAAAGCTGCGTTCACCCTCTTTGAGGTGGATGAGATAGAGGCCAACCGTCTTGCCATCAATAACTTGGACATACGCATCGCTGATCCGGCTGCGCCGCATGAAGGCACGCATATCCTGCGAAATGCTATCGTCGCCCACAGCCGTCAAATAGCTGACATCAATGTCTGGTGCTAACCGTGCCAGATACCACGCGGTGTTGAAAGTATCGCCGGCGAACCCGAGCCTGAAATCGCGTGGCTGCCCGGCCGGGGCAAGCTCTGCCATGCATTCGCCTATCGCCAGAAAACGCATCGCTGCTACAAAAAGTCGTCGCGACGCGGCGTGAAATTATCCACGAGAGTGCCTGGCACCAAACACACACAACCATGTGTCTGCCCCGAAGGGATCACGAAACTATCGCCTGGACCGAACACCCTCTCAGTGTCGCCCAGTGTGAACCTAAATCGGCCGCTTTCCACATAGGTCGATTGCACATGCGGATGATCATGCAATGCGCCAATCGCGCCAGACGCAGCAAACCGAAAAGCGACAACCATAAGATCGGGATGATCAGACAGCACTTGCCGCGTGACATTTTCGCCGGTCAGGACAACTGGAAATTCGGACATCAGGCTGCTCCTTTCCGTTATGAAAACAGCATACCGCCGTTCAAATCAACGTTGGTGCCAGTGACAAAGGCACTGTCATCGCAGGCTAGAAACAAAACAAGGTTGGCTGCATCATCGACATGGCCTTGGCGCTTCATCGGGGCATTGGCCTCAAATCCACGGCGGCCTGCATCGGGTGTGTGGATGTTGTGAAAGTCCGTATCAATCATGCCAGGGCAAATCGCGTTGACACGAATGTCAGGGCCCAACTCCTTCGCCAGTCCGCGAGTCATTGTCATAACTGCGCCCTTCGCGGTTGCGTAGGCCACCGCACCGGGACCGCCACCATCGCGCCCAGCTTGGCTAGCCAGATTGACGATTGCACCAGACTTCATCTTCGCGAGGCAAGCCTTGGTCATAAGGAACGTGCTCGTGACATTGAGGCGCATAACGGCCTCCCAATGATCTAAGGGCATTTCTGCAATCTTTTTGCGTGCAATAAGACCACCTGCATTGTTCACAAGAACATCTATACTGCCGAAAGTTGAGACGGTTTCAGCGACCAACGCGGTTACATCTTCTTTCTTGTTGAGGTCACCCTGCAGGGCAAAGGCCTTCCCGCCCGCGGCCTTAATCGTTGCAACCGTCCGATCTGCGCTTTTGGAGCTTGAATAATAGTTGATGGCCACATTGGCGCCCTCTGAAGCCAGCTTGATCGCGACGGCGCTGCCAATATCGCGGCCTCCTCCAGTCACGATGGCGGTTTTGCCTGCAAGTTTCATGATGATCCTTTCTTTTGCGCAATATCAGTGTCGCAAAGCTGGTAACTGGATGGCCGGACGGCCGATGTTATTGAAACGCTCCCGGCATCACGGTCTTCGGAAGCCAGAGAATGATTTCGGGGAAAGCGGCGAGCAAAATCAAAATGATTAGCATCGGTGCAAGAATGAACACGACCTCGCGCAGCACTTGGACAACGTTAAGGCCGCCAATCGCCGCTGAGATAAGTAAGCAGAGACCGTAGGGTGGAGTGACCAGGCCAAACGCTAAAGAGACAATCCCGATGATCGCGAAGGCGATTGGATCAACGCCACCAGCCTGGGCGACCGGCATCAGTACTGTGCCAAGTATGATGATGGTTGGGATCGCGTCTATGAAGAGGCCAAAGATCAAGAACAACGCAGCGATCAGTAGAGCAGTGCCGAAGGGTCCAAATTCCCACGCGGTCAACACGCTCACAATGAGACGTGGAGCATTGTAGAACGACAATAGCCAGCCAAACGCCGAGGCTGTTCCTATAGCAAAAAGCGAGATCGCGGCAAAGCGTGCGGTGTCATAAAGGATACCACCAAGATCCTCCGGGGTCACCGTTCTGTAAACGAACATGCCAAGGATCAGCGCATATCCTGCGGCAATGATCGCACTTTCAGTTGGTGTAACAAGCCCACCGACAATGCCCCCGATAACAAAGATGGGCGTCAGGAGTGCGAGCGCTGCACCTTTCCAAGCTGCCCAAAACTCACCCCAGTTTGGCGTAGCGGTGACCGGATAGTTTCGCGCTTTGGCGAAGCAATACACAGTCGCCATCAGCGCGAGACCAATCATCAGCCCGGGAATTGCCCCGCCCAGAAACAATGCACCAACTGAAACTTGCATCACGCCACCCCAGACGATCATCAAGATCGATGGTGGAATGATTACGCCCATGACCGAAGAGCAGGCCGTGATTGCGATTGCGAACCGAGTGTCATAACCTTCCTTTTGCATCGCTGGGATCAGGATTTTCCCAATACCGGCTGCATCTGCTGTCGAAGATCCTGAGATGCCTGCAAAAAGCATCGATACCGCCACATTCACATGCCCCAGACCACCAGGGAGCCAACCGGTTAAGACACGCGCCAGCTCAATCAAACGGTCTGTGACCTTGCCTGAATTCATCAGGTTGGCTGCCAGAAGGAAGAAGGGCACCGCGAGCAGAATGAAGGAGTTGTAGGACTGAAACATTCGGTCCAGTACTATGAAAGGTGTCAGTCGCAGCTCGAGTAAAACAACCGGGATCGTCGAAAGGCCCAATGCAAAGGCAACCGGAATCCGAATGAATATCAGGACAAGGAATACGCCGATCAACATCAATGCAGCTGTCGCAGTATCAAGGATCATGCCTGAGTTCCTGGATGTCCGCGAAATTCGGTGATGGCTTCAAAGAGCCGAAAGGCGGAGAACAGACACCAAAGCCCACCTGCAATTGGCACCGAAATATGTGTGATGGCCAAATTGGCGCGCATCATCACTGATCGCTGGTTGCTACCAAATTCCGTGTATTCGATCCCGTAAAAGAGAAACAACGCGCCAAATGTCATGATGGCGACATGCACGACGCCTTGCTGTATCAGGCGCGCAAAAGGTCGGATCGCATCCCGCGTGATCCGAACATCAAAGTGGGTACCATCCCATACGGCAACCACGGACCCGATCATCACGATCCAGATAAAGAGAAACGTCGCAAGCTCTTCTGTCCAAAGGAATGTGGGAATGAGACCAGTGTAGCGCGAGATCACTTGCATCGCGACGGGAACGGCCAACGCTCCCATCAGCACGCCAAGCAGAATGCGAAGACCTGTGCAGAACCTATGAAGAAATTTTCCAAACATGCTCTGCCCTAAATCACAGATGGATACGGTCAGGCCGCATCAGAATTATGTGTCAACGGGCAGAGGCTAGAAGACTACTCCGCCCGTTAACTGGGAGATTACATTCCGCGTACGTTTTCAAGAAGCTCTGTCGCGCCGAGTTCGGCTGCGTAGGCATCCTGTACGGGACCAACCAATTCGAGCATCTGTTCGCGGCCGTCAAAGTCATGTATGACAATTTGACCGGCTGCTTCCATCTCCATCAGGATTTCGCCATCGGCACTGGATTCCAACGCCCGACCAAACGAACCGGCCTCTGCGCCAGCCGCCATGATGGCCGCCTGAAGGTCGGCATCGAGGTCATCAAAGACTTTCGCAGAGAACACAATTGGGCGCACGGTGATCGTGTGCTGGGTGAGTGAAATATGCGGAGCCACTTCATAGAACTTCAGGTTCTGGACAGAAGCTGCTTCGTTCTCGAAGCCGGCAATTACGCCGGTCTGGATCGCATTATAAACTTCATTGTAAGCGATAGCCGCAGGTGCCGCACCAACAGCATCGAAGGTCTGCGCCTGAATGGGAGCTCCCATGACGCGCATACGGTGGTCGGCGAGCTCTTCCATGCTTGTGATAGGCTCTGCTGACACCAGGTTGCGCACACCACCGCCATGATAGCCGACGATTACAATGCCAGCTGCTTCGCGCAGATCCGCTTCAAGCGGCGCAAAGGCATCGGATGACAGCACAGCATCCCAATGTTCCAGATCGCGAAACAAGAACGGCATGTCCATGAGTGGGATCGACTCGGAGAAGACCGCCATGTTGGATGGGGCGAGGATCGTGTAGTCCACAGCGACACCTTGGTTGAGGTAAGTCACGTAGTCAGATTCAACGCCGAGTTCGCCATTCAGGCGCAGATCAAAGCTGACGTCACCATCGTATTTTTCGGCAACGAGCCTTTCAAACTCGCGCATCGTTTTGGTAAATGCATGGTCCTCGTCGAACATGCTTGCACCGCGCAAGGTCACGTCAGCGAAAGCAGCGGTGCTGCTGCATAGGACAGCCGTAACGGCCATGCCTTTGAGTGTGTAGTTGAACATTCTATCCTCCCAGATCCCGTCCAAATCTCTTTCTGACTGGCCGGTCTTTTGGCCAAAATATGGAACTGAAGATTTCGCAAGTTGCCTGACCAGTGTCATTGCCACCATATGAGTGATGACTAAATTCCTCCCCTGGCAAGCGCGGCTGCGAGACCTTCGCTCATGACCGTATTGAAATCGCAAACTGGGATACTAGTCAACATAAATGTTTGAATTAATCTTCAAATTGGTTAAAATATCCCCACAATGCAGTGATTTATTGTTTTTTAGTATACAACATTTCCCTTTGAGGTTCAGAGAAAATCTGCCAATGTGAACCCAATTGGAGGTTGAAGAAATTACAATGGCAGCACTCGGAACTCTTGAACGTACGACAAGCAGCGATGTTGTTTTCGACACGTTGTTCAACCAAATCACGCGCCTAGAGCTTTTGCCTGGAACAAAAATCTCAGAATCGGACGTCGCGAAATCATTTGGCTACTCGCGCCAACCGGTCAGAGAGGCATTCACCCGCCTTGCCAATCTCAACCTACTGTTGGTGCGGCCACAGCGAGCAACCGTTGTGCGGCCATTCTCACGCCGTTTGATCGCCAACGCACGCTTCGTCAGAGCGGCAGTGGAACTGGAAGTGATCCGATCAGCCGCGAAAGATCGTGATGTCTCAATAGATGCAGCACTCAAATCCAACTTGCGCGAGCAGGACGTTGCAATATCAGCCAATGACGTCGCACGGTTTCATGCGTTGGATTATGAGTTTCACAAGCTTCTATGCCAGTCAGCGCGGCAATCATTCGCATTTGGGATTATTGCCGAAAACAAAGCACAGGTAGATCGGCTCTGTATGCTCGCTCTCACAAGCAAGGAAGCGATGGAGGTGCTCTATGACGATCACGCAAAGATGCTGACCGCACTTTTTGGAGGAGACGCTTCAGCGGCTGATGAGACGCTCCGCCTTCATCTGGATCGCCTCTCACCAACCGTCGATGCGATCTATACAACGCATAGCGCATACTTTGATGAATGAGGATCAGAGGATCATCAAGCTCTACCACCTACTTTCCGATTTGTCGCTTGTTTGGTTGGGTTGAGAGAAGAGAAACGCCCAAGCGATGACCAGTTGATCCTGCTTTGGCTATAATTGCGTCCAACACCATTCCGTACACTTTGCAAATGCGGCGAAAGTCGGCATTCCGCCGATTCTGTGGAAAAACAACGTGTTGCTGGCGCAGAACGTCGCGGTTTGAACGGGCCCGCGTGCCCTTCTTGTCAGGCTTTTTGCGGTTGCTGCGGTGCAGGAAAGATCTTGGCCAGTTTGCGGAGGTTCTGAGCGGTGGCAGCGAGGAGGAATTCATCGTTTGCGCCGCATGGTCCACGTAATCGGAGCCGTCCCAGCCCGAGTATGCGTTTGAGGTGGGCAAACAGCATCTCTACCTTCTTCCTGAGCTTCATTGAGATGGCGTACTGGCGGGTTTTGGCGATGTCGCGTGCGACTTGGCGAGCGTCTTCGGTTTCTTCACGGGTGATCTTACGCGCATCAGCGTTCGGGCAGCATTTGGCTTTAGATGGACAAGCCTGGCAGATCTCCTTCAACGCCCGATATCTGGCTGTGCCCTTGCCGGTCGGCCCTCGGTTCGGGTCTGAGTAGTTGCGACGGAACTGTTTGAGCTCATGCCCCTCGGGGCAGATGTATTGATCATTCTCCGCGTCCCATTCGAAGTCTGCACGAGACCATGTGCCATCGGATCGGCCCGCTTTATCAAAGACCGGAATGTGCGGCGCGATCTTGCGGTCGACCAACCAACCCAGAAGCGGCCCGGTGCCGTAGGCGGTGTCTGCGATCAGCCGCTCTGGATGCAGATCGAACTTGGCCTTCACCCGGTTGAGCATGGTCTTGGTCGATCCAACCTCGGCCTGGCGGATTGAGCGGGTGGCTTCCACGTCGACAATGACGCCGTGGTCCGTGTCGATCAGATAGTTGTCCGAATAACTAAAGAACGCAGGGCCTTTGCGTGCTGCTGTCCATTGGCTGGCCGGATCGGAATGGGACGTGAACTTCGGCTGCACCTCGCTGGCCGCACCAAATGCAGCCTCATCCAGCGTGTCGAGATACTCACGCACAGCACGGGGCGCATTGGCGAGATCGATGCCTGCAGCATCCCATTCTTTCTTCGGAGTGGAGTTCTGTTTGTTGGCATCAGCTTCGATCAGGCTGGCATCAATCGCCATCCGCTGGCCACTGACCAGCCCTTCTTCGATGCACCGTGCCACAGTCGTCTCGAACAGATGGCGCAGCAGCTCGCTCTCGCGGAAGCGGCCATGACGGTTCTTGGAAAATGTGGAATGATCCGGGACGCGGTCGGTCAAATCGAGACGACAAAACCACCGATACGCCAGGTTCAGATGCACCTCTTCACACAACCGCCGCTCCGACCGGATGCCGAAGCAATAGCCGACCAGCAGCATGCGGATTAGCAGCTCTGGATCAACCGATGGCCGACCTGTGTGGCTGTAAAACTCCGCCAGATAGGCACGAATGCTGCTCAGATCGACGAAGCGATCAATCGACCGTAGGAGATGATCTTGGGGAACGTGATCTTCCAAAGAGAACTCATAGAAGAGCGCCGCCTGTGCTTCCTGCCTTGGTCCCATCATCGCCAATCCCTCCCTACAGGACGAATTGAATCAGCGACTTACCCGGCAATCAAGGGCGAGTTTTTCAACGAAATACGCCCTTAGCGTTGACTGCCGGGAAGCCATCGATAGAGCGTCGGCACAGAAACCCCTACCGCCGCCGCTGCATCTTTGACGGGTGTCCCTGATGCCAGAAGTTCACGGACAGCGTTAATTTTATCTTCGGTCATCTGACGTGGGCGACCGCCAATACGGCCTTTGGCACGAGCCGCCTTCAGCCCTGTTTGCGTTCGCTCACGGACTAGGTCGCGTTCGAACTCGGCGATTGCACCCATAATATGGAAAAGCAATTTTCCGCCGGGTGTGGACGTGTTGATGTCCTCGGTGAGGCTTTGGAACCCTAATTCGCGTACGCTTAATTCATTCATGGTTTCGATCAGGTGTGGCAGGCTTCGTGCAACACGGTCAAGCTTGTATACGACGAGAACGTCATCAGACTTTGGGCGCAGGTACGCCATCGCTTCCATCAGCACTGGGCGATCCCGTTTGGCACCTGATGCAACTTCCGTGAATATCTTCCCACATCCCACGCTCTTCAGGCTGTCGATTTGAGCGTCCACATTTTGCCCATCGGTTGAAACACGTGCATATCCGATCTTCATTCAATCTCCTTCTCGAAACTCATATAACTGATAATGGTCTCGTCGATTCGTTACGATAGGGGTTATTGATAATTTTGGAGTATGGTATTGTTGGGCAACAGTGAGCACGCCAGCGATGGCTATCGAGAACTCAGAAACGACCGTTTTCGAGAACATGACTTTCGTCGCATTTTGCGCCGATGACCGCAATGCG
>CAYOSK010000097.1:0-10732 GCA_964406585.1 uncultured Octadecabacter sp.
CGGGCGGGTTCAAGGCGATACCGGGGTCTGGGTTCGCCATGGCTGAGCTGATGGCCAAAGGCGCGTCACCGCTGACGGACGAGTTTTCGATGTTCCGGTTTAGGGAAGGAAAGTTCATAGATGAGTCAGTGGCTGCGGGGGTGGCGCATTGATGGAGTGGTCAACCAATTTCTCCTCGGGTCCGTTTCAAACCACCAACGATCTGTCAAATGCTGTAATGCAACAGTGTGACCTTCTGTTCTCTCCCCAAAGCAGAGAAAGGTTCTCCACTGGTCTCGAACCTCTTGATCTGGATGATTTTCCGCCCAGTCCGTCAATTCTATTTCCGCTGGCCAAATCGTCATATGTTCTAGTTCCTGCCTGTGATTTGATTGTCTGGCCACATTCTCAGCTAGATTCGGATTTCCGACTATGCACCTACGTTGCCTGCCAATCCTCTGGCGGCTCCGCCGCATTAAAATTGGCCAAAACCATTGATCCTTTCGCAGCTGAGACTGGCCCGACCTCGGGTGGGCCAGTTGGGCAGGGTGCATCGGTTGGTCTTGATCTGGAATCGCCGGAGCGCGGAGCATCAGATGCGAAAACGGCCCTCCCGGGGGGGAGGTCGGGCCGGGCGCGTTCGCGCCAAGTTGTTGTGGCGGGTTCCAGCGCACGAAATCTGCGCCGAACGGCCAACCACCGCCCAAACGCTCCGGCGTTTCCCGCTCATATTCCAAACGTTGCCAAACCCGCCATTCTGTCCTCTCCCAAACAGGAGGATTTAGTATGGCTGACTATGACTTTTCAAAACCGGCGCCGGATCGGTCGCACCGGATACCGCTTAACGACGGGTCGGGCACCGGCGGGCTTGGTCTGGCGCTGGTGGGCGTCGTTATCGTGCTTGTTGTTCTATACGGCATCTTTGGTGGGGTCGGCATCGCGGATGCGCCCGAACCGCCAGCCGAAGCAACGGCACCTGCCGCTGCCCCTGCGCCGGTGCCAAGCGAATAACGCCCACCACTCACGTGACAATTCAGGCGGGCGGGGGTTGACCCTTGCCCGCTCGGCTATACCTCATGCGCGACTGACATTTGTGAATGAGTATCGCCCATGGACGCAATCCTGTCCCGTATCCCCGCCAGCAGCGACATTTCAGACTGGGCCTATCGCCACCGCGGCAAAATCGCGGGACTTGCGACAGGCACATTGGGCGCTTGGGTGTTCACCACGTTCATGGTTGTTGTGCTTACGGGCGTGCCGCATGGCGGCGAACGCCTCGATCCTGACCGTTCGGTCGTTTACCCCGTTTTCTAAAGGTGGGGGCATGTCCTCCGCGCCGGAGGTTTCCCCATGTTGATCCTTGAATGCCCCTACTGCGGGGTGATGTGTGATGAAACTGAGCTGTCCGCAGGCGGCGAAGCCCACCTGAAACGGTTCGGTCCGGACTCCAGCGAGGACGATTTCGAAGGTTACCTGTTCGTGCGCGAAAACCCCAAGGGCGTGCATTTCGAACGCTGGCGGCATTCATACGGCTGCGGCAAGTGGTTTCATGCCGCGCGCTGCACCGTGACGCTTGAGGTGTTTGGCACCTACAGCGCGCAAACCACAGAGCCGCCACAAGATTTGAAAGACAAAATCTCGGCCACGCGACCGGGCTGGAACTGGAGGGATCTGTCATGAGCACACGTTTGGCACAGGGCGGGCAGTTCTTGGACCGGAGCAAGCAGATCACGTTCCGGTTTAACGGCAGGGTGATGCGTGGGTACGAAGGTGATACGCTGGCGTCAGCGCTGTTGGCCAATGATCAGATGTTGGTGGGACGGTCGTTCAAATATCACCGTCCCCGCGGGATCGTGGCATCAGGCGCCGAAGAGCCCAACGGGTTGGTGAACCTTGGCGTAGATGGGCGGTTTGAACCCAATCAGCGCGTCACCACCCAGGATTTGTTTGATGGCCTAGAGGCGACATCACAAAACCACTGGCCATCGTTGGAATTTGATGTGGGGGCGGTGAACGCCAAGCTGGGTCGGTTCATGCCGGCCGGATTCTATTACAAGATGTTCATCCATCCGCGCCCTTTGTGGAAACATGTCTATGAACCCTTCATTCGCAAGGCGGCGGGGTTGGGCAAAGCGCCCAAGGCGCGTGACGCAGATGTCTATGAACATTTCTATACCCATGTTGATGTGATGATTGTCGGGGGCGGCATTGCGGGCCTGTCTGCGGCGTTGGCTGCTGGGCGCAGTGGCGCGCGGGTCCTGTTGGTAGAACAGACAGCCCATTGGGGTGGGCGCGCTGTTGTGGATGGCGCACAGATCGACGGACAAGATGCGCAGACTTGGGTGAAAGATACGCTGCACGCCCTTGATGGCATGGGAAATGTGACCGTGGTGGCCCGTTGCATGGGTGCAGGTGTTTATGATCATGGCTATGCTTTGGCCTATGAACGTCTGACAGATCATACCGCCCAAAAGGATGGCCCGCGCCACCGTTTGTGGCGCATTCGCGCACGCCAGATCGTGACGGCGACAGGTGCGATCGAGCGGCCTTTGTCGTTTGCTGGCAATGATATTCCCGGTGTGATGCTGGCCAGCGCGGTGCGCGACTATGTGGTGAATTTCGGCGCATCGGTCGGGGATCGTACGGTTGTCGTGACCAACAATGATGATGCTTATCGCACGGCGATCGCATTGAAACACGCCGGTCTTGAGGTTCCGGCGATTGTGGATGCACGCTTGGCGGCAGGGCCGCTGGCGGATGAGGCCCGTGATTTGGGCATTCGGATATTGCCAGGCAAAGGGATCGCCAAGGTCAAAGGCGGCGCGCGGGTGACTGGCGTGTCTATTTGTGCGCAAGCGGGCGAAGGTGCGGCGTTGGAAGACATCGACTGTGATGCCGTGGCCATGTCGGGCGGCTGGTCTCCGGTTGTGCATCTGTGGTCCCATTGCGGCGGAAAATTGATCTGGGACGACGGGCAAAGCCATTTCCGCCCCGACAGAACCCGCCCCCCGATTGGCGCGGATGGCGCAGGATTTGTCAGCGTGGCAGGGATCGCGGACGGCGCCATGTCCACACGCGATTGTTTGACCAGCGGACATGACATGGGCGCCACAGCCGCGACGATGGCAGGCGCCACAGGCGCAGCCGGCAAAGCGCCCAAGGGCGACGCCCCCGACGAAGCCGCGATGGAGCCTGTCTGGATGATGCCACAAGGTGCCAGTTATAAACTGCGATCCAAGATGTGGCTGGATTATCAGAACGATGTGAAAGTGTCCGATGTTCAGCTTGCCGCGCAAGAAGGGTACGAAAGCGTTGAACACACCAAGCGGTATACCACATTAGGCATGGCCACTGATCAAGGTAAACTTAGCAATATTAACGGTTTGGCGATTCTTTCTCATGCTTTGAGTCAGCCCATTCCCGCAACGGGAACAACCACGTTCCGCCCCCCCTATACCCCGATTTCACTGGGGTCGATCGGGGGCGAAGCAAGCCGCGATTTGTTCCAGCCGTTGCGCAAGACGCCACTACATTCATGGGGCGAAAACAACGGCGCGGATTGGGAACCTGTTGGGCAGTGGCGACGTGCTTATGCCTATGTGCGCAGTGGGGAAACCGTAGACGACGCCGTCAACCGAGAGGTCAAAAACACGCGCGAGAACCTTGGTCTTTTGGATGCGTCCACGCTGGGCAAGATCATCGTCAAGGGGCCGGACGCAGGCAAGTTCCTCGACATGATGTACACCAATATGATGTCCAATCTGGCAGTTGGTAAATGCCGATATGGGTTGATGTGTGGCGAACAGGGCTTTTTGATGGACGATGGCGTTGTGGCGCGCATGGATGACGATACATGGCTGTGCCATACGACAACGGGTGGTGCGGATCATATTCATGCCCACATGGAAGAATGGTTGCAGACAGAATGGTGGGATTGGAACGTTTATGTCGCCAATGTTACCGAACAATACGCGCAGATCGCTGTCGTTGGCCCCAATGCGCGTAAGGTTCTGGAAAAGCTGGGCGGTATGGATGTCAGCGCAGAGACCTTGCCGTTCATGACATGGGCGGACGGCACGATTGGCGGGTTTGACTGCCGGGCGTTCCGAATCTCGTTTTCTGGGGAGTTGTCGTATGAGATCGCGGTGAAGGCCAGCCAAGGCCCGGCCTTTTGGGACGCGCTGTTGGCGGCAGGCGCTGAATTTGGCGTGATGCCGTATGGCACGGAGTGTCTGCACGTTCTGCGGGCTGAAAAAGGGTTTATCATGATCGGGGATGAAACCGACGGCACGGTGATCCCGCAGGATCTTGGGTTGAATTGGGCGATTTCCAAGAAGAAGGACGATTTCTTGGGCAAACGCGGGCAGTTGCGCAGCCATATGGTTGATCCGGACCGCTGGACGTTGGTCGGACTGGAAAGCGTTGATGGATCGATTATTCCTGATGGGGCCTATGCCGTCGCGGACGGGGAGAACGCGAACGGGCAGCGCAATACCCAAGGGCGCGTGACTTCGACCTATTACAGCGCCAATCTGGATCGTGGTATCGCGATGGGGTTGGTGCACAACGGCCCGGATCGCATGGGCGAGGTCATTACATTCCCTAAGGTAGATGGGGGCGCGGTGCAGGCCAAGATCGTATCGCCCGTGTTTTATGATCCCGAAGGGGAGAAGCAGAATGTCTGAGCTTGCACACATCAAACGTCGCGGCCCACGCGGGATGATCACATTGCGCGGGGATTTGTCATCTAAGGCGCTGATAAAAGTGATCAAATCGGTCACGGGGCAGGGTGTGCCTGCAACCGGTCAGGCCCATGTCAAAGGCCATACTGGCGTCGCATGGATGTCACCCGATGAACTGCTGGTGATGGTGCCTTACGGGGATGTGAAAGGCGCGCTTGATGCAATTGATCGCGCGCTAAAGGGCAGCCATTATTTGGCCGTGGATGTATCTGATGCGCGGGCGGTCTTCAGCATCACAGGCGCAGATGCGCGCGAGGTTCTTGCGCGGGTTTGTCCTGTTGATATGCACAAAGACAGCTTTGGCCCGGGCCAGTTTCGTCGGACGCGATTGGCCCAGATAGCGGCGGCGTTTTGGTGCCATGACACTGGATTTGATGTGATCTGTTTCCGATCCGTTGCCGATTACGCCGAAGAGCTGCTGCGCAACGCAGCGCAAGGTACAAAAGTCGGAGCGCTTGACTAAAGTTGCCGCTGCCAATTGCGGTGGGCAGCGCGCCTAGGCAGCAGAGGCTGTTTGAATGTCAGCCGCGGGCAGGCATTCTGACACCCAATCCGAATTTTCTGCATAGCCCAGTGTTTTGAGGTCGTCAGCGTAGCGGTCTGCGTAGGGCTCTGCGACCTCGCGGGGCAGTTTTGTCGTCCATTGTGCCTTTTTGCCCGACGCGACATGCAGCGCGACGCGGTCTTCGCGATCGTCTTTTTTCGCCAATCCGCCAAACAGTGATTTTTCCCAATAGCTTTGCACAGCCTTGTCGATATCGAGCCCTTCTATATCAAACCTCTCAAGGATGCCACGAAAGAGGGCGCAATCGGTGTCTTCTATCAGGTCTTCGTATTTGATGTCTGCGGTACGGCCTTCGGCGCCAGCGTTCAGATCGCGCCACTTGAGCATTTCACCAACCGTTTTGTCGTGTTTGTTTTCCATTTCAAACATCAGGCGCGCGTGATCGTCAGGCATGGCGTTCAGGTGATCTTGATAGTTCTTGCCGCCCCATTCATCGCGTTCCTCGCGCAAGAATTTTTCATTCCCCAGTGGCGCGATCCGGTGATAGCGCATGCCAGACAACAAAACGTCGCGCGGATCGCGGATAATGTGCAAAAAGCGGGCGTGGTCCATGTCCATCAGGGGTTTTGGAAAGCTGGACGACCAGTTCACAATGATCTGCGGCCCTGTTTCAGCCGCGTCGGCCAGACGTTTGGCGCGGTAGCATTGCATGAACGGAATGTCCTGTTCGTTTGCGATCAAACGGAACACTTTACGCATCCAGATGGTGCCGGTCTTGTGGTGGGTGCCGATACAGATGAAACGCGCGCTCATGGGTTAGTCGTCCTTGGTTTTGGGGAAATGCCCCGTGTCTATAAAGGTGCGAAATTCCGGAACCGTGAGTTGATAATCCAACACCCGCTGGCTGCAATCTGCACAGGCCCGTGCCAACGCTGCAAGATCAGGATCAGAGAGCCATTCGTTCATTTGTTCACGGATGCCATCGGTGCGAATGGTTGTGTCTTCGTGGGTGTTGATGTCGTATTTTTCCCAATAATCCATGTCGATGCGGCCCTTATTTTTGGAATTGGCCGTCCCGCGCAAACGTTTGAGCAAGAAATCTTCGCGTGATTTGATGGCGTAGTGATTCACCTGCGCAAATTCGTTGGTGACGTTTTCCGCGTTGCCGCGCCAACCTTTCGCGAGGTATTTGTCCCCCATCGGTTTGCCCGCACCATTGGTCCAAGTAACCATGCCGGGCGTGATTTCGACGTTCTTTAAAAACTTGGGACGGTGAACCCCGAAAAATCCGAACTTTCCGGGACGAAACAGGGTTTTGAACCCCCACACCAGTCCGTTTTCGGGATCATCAAAGCAAGATCCTCGGGTATATCGTTCGGTGACAAGATCACCTCCGAAAGGATCTGTCGTCATCTTGGCTTGGCCTTGTGACCCCATGAGGCGCCAATTGATGGAAATGGCATCCGGCGCCCCGCAGGCGTCAATTAGCGCGTCAACCGATCGATCCCCAACATGGATGTTCAAGAATTCATCGGCATCCACGATCAGCACCCAATCGGCCGCTTTGACCCAATCGGTTTTATTGGCGCGTGAATAGGCCGCGCGCTGGGGGTCCATGCGGGGGCCAAGCGGGTTGTCAAAGTGTTTGACCACACCCATTTGATCCAAACGGTTCAGCATCAGGTTCGTTCCATCGGTGCAATCATTTGAAAAGATGCAAAAATCGGTGATCCCGATGGATTTGTGATAGGCCAGCCATTCCAGTACGTAGGGGCCTTCGTTTTTCATTGTAGACACAAGGACCTTGCGGCCCGCGTTGGGGGCCGTGGTCATGTGCTTGTCGCCTTTTTGGGTGTGGTTGATTTGGCGGCGGTCTTTGTGGTCGCCGTTTTCGATTTTGATGCCGTTGACTTGGCGGCGGTCGATTTTGTGGATGTCGATTTGGTTGTCGTGGACTTGGCAGCTGTCGATTTGGCTTTGCTTGCCGCCTTAGTGCGCGGCTTTTTGGCCGGCGTTTTGCGTGCCGCAGGCTTCTTGGCCGTTGTCTTTTTAGTCGTGGTCTTCCGCGTCGTTGGTTTCTTCGTGGCGGTTTTCTTGGTCGTCGTCTTTTTAGTCGCCTTTGCCTTGGTCGGCACATCTTCGGGGGCGGGCACGGTGCCGGCCGGGCTTTCTATGGTGGTGGATGCCTCAATAGTGACGTCATCAATGATTTGATCGATGGGCGGGGCAGGTTGATCCATGTCGATGGTGGCTGTGCTGGACGGTTCGGCCTTTTTCGTCGCATCGAGTGCCCGTCGTGCCACAGCGGCCTTTGCCATCAGATTGGCACTGGCCGCGTCATTTGGATCAGCAGCCTGCGCGGCAAGCGCGATTTTCTGTGTGCGTTCGTTCATCAACGGTACGCCCAGCCCCGCGGCGGCTTCGGTGTTTAGAAACGGGTTGTCCAACGTATCGCCAGAAGACTTGCGATCTTTCAACTGGTGCGCGTCGAGCTTTTCTTCCGCGTTTTCACCCGCTGCGGCCAGAAGCGCCTGACGGGTTTCGCCCTTTTTGGCGGTTTGTGTCTGCGCGATCATTTTCGCGATCTTTTTGTCTTTAATACCAGCGGCTTGCAGTTCTTTCACCTTTTCCTGCCACTCCTTAGGAAGGTGTTGCACGAACAGGATTTCATCCAGCTTGTCGATCTCGACGGCGGAGGCCTCTTTTAAATCGGTGAGCCATTGGTCGTATTCACCGGACGCACGCAGCATTTCGACACGTTTTGCGTGGAATTCCAGTGCTTTATCCTGCAAATCACGCATGATCGGATCGGACAGGATTTGCGCCATTTTGCGTTTGGTGCCCTTGGCGTGGCGTTGCACGTTCACGTGCTCTTCTTCGTTTCGATCAAACAGGGCGAAGTAGGCGGCATCGTATTTGCCAGCCTTGTTGTTCACGTTGCCCCGTACGCGGCGCAGAAGGTAGGCTTCGAATGATTTAACGCCGTAGTGGTTCAGTTCGGCCCATTTGTAGCCAAGGGTCGGTTTCGTAGACCGCCACCCAGACAAAGAAAATTCATCCGGCATTGGCTTGCCCGATCCGTTCAGCCACAGCTGATCAAACAAAAGCTTTGCGTTTTCAGGTTCTTGTTTGGCTTTTTTAATGTGCGGACGGTGGATGCCCAGTTTGATATCGCGATAGGGTTTGAACATGGTTTTCACACCCCAACCCTTTTTGAACATATCCGGCGCGCCCTGCGTGTAGTTTTCTATCACAAGGCCCGGATTCCAGTCTGTGATCGAATTCGATCCAAAGAAGCGCCAGGTGATCGCCATAGCGCTGGCCGCTGGATCCATGCGTTCAACGATGTCGGTAATCCAGCCGCGCCCTACCTTGATTGATAGGAATTCATCGGCATCCATTGTCAGGATCCATTCAGAATCCATGACTTCGGGGTTTTGCGTGGCCAGCATCAGCGCATTGGGTTGGGGTTTCTTGCCTTCTGGAACCTCGTTTTCGAAATGCTGAACCCAGCCGAGTTCTTGCAATCGGATGAGCATGTCATCCGTCCCGTCACCACAGTTGTTGGTGTAAACGCAGATATTATCGAAACCGATGTGTTTGTGATAAGCGACCCATTCCACAAGACTGTGGCCTTCGTCCTTCATCATCGACAGGATTGTAAACTTGTGTTTGGCCATTAAATGCGGCCCCGCTTTAGGTGGTTCACGATGTAACTGCTTTCTTGGGGTGCTTTTTGCCCAGTGCCGTTCGCCCGGCTAATTGGGGTCACCATAGCGGACACAGACCGCAAGTCCACTGTTGCTGAGGGGGAAACAATCGCGAATGCGACCAAATTGACTCAATCTGCCTTGACGCGCGCGCACAGAGGGCTTTGTTACGGGGTAGAACTGAATTTCCTAGAAGGGGTTTCCCAATGGCTTTTGAACTTCCCGATCTTCCGTATGCCCATGATGCGCTGGCCGCACACGGCATGTCTGCTGAAACGATGGAATACCATCACGATCTGCACCACAACGCCTATGTCACAAACGGCAACAAGGCGATCGAGGGCACAGAGTGGGCTGGCAAAAGCCTAGAAGACATCATCACCGGCACCTATGACGCCAATGCCGTTGCGCAAAACGGTATCTTCAATAACATTTCCCAGCTGTGGAACCATAACCAGTTTTGGGAAATGATGGGGCCGGGCGACAGCAAAATGCCGGGCGAGCTGGAAAGCGCGCTTGTCGAAGCATTCGGGTCCGTAGACGAGTTTAAATCACAATTTTCCGCCGCTGGTGCCGGACAATTCGGGTCCGGTTGGGCGTGGCTGGTCAAGAACGCAGACGGATCCTTGGCCGTGACAAAAACAGAAAACGGCGTGAACCCACTGTGCTTCGGCCAGACTGCACTGCTTGGCTGTGACGTATGGGAACATTCTTATTACATCGATTTCCGCAACGCGCGTCCAAAGTATCTTACGAATTTCTTGGACAACCTTGTGAACTGGGAAAACGTCGCATCCCGTATGTGATCTGACCGTCAGAATAGAAAGGCGCCCGGTTTTTCGGGCGCCTTTTTTATTTTTATATCAATTTCCTACAGCGCGATGTTAAGCTGAAAGAGCTTCTTTGGCGATCGGGGCTTCAAACCCACGCAGCGCAGTTCGTGCATCGCGAAAACCCAATTCCAAGGTCGGGTTTTTCAGTTCCGGGAATAGGGCAAGTACCTCGCCAGCTTGATCAGATGCCAAACCATTCAGCGCAACGTCGCCGGGCTGGAAGCTCTCGGTCCATGTGCCGTCCACCAACAAAACCTCGTGGCGATCGCATAGCAAATGCAAATAGCAAATGTCACGCGGGCCTGACATCGTGACGCCGGGCAGGCCGACAAGGTGCTTTGCGGCAACAAGGACTTCTTCTTCGCCAAAGTTTACGGTCAACTGCGGGCCTGCGATCAGCATGCGGTGGTTGGGCGACACCAACATATCCTGCATGGGCATACCATCGCCCAATGCCCCTTTGCTGATGCGGATCGGGCGGAACCGTGCATCTGCGGACAATGCTGCGTGGGACATTTCTTTGCGCCCAATCCAGCGTAATTCCTGCAGGCCATGATCACGGGTCATAACGCGGTCACCAACCCTGAGGTCTTGTACAAGGATCAAACCTGTCGGTGTGCTCACCATTGCGCCCGGCGTAAAACAGGGCACGAACGTCTCATAAAGAGAATCCCCGTTGTTTGACCCGCCGACCTTTTGATACCGAACACCTTCTTGAAGTTCGGCGTCCGCAGCCATTCCCCAAATATTCGAAAAATTTCCGCCTTCTGAAAAGACGGTGATCGTGATGATGTCGCCCGTGGGGTTGCCCGCCGCGTCCAACGCGCGAAAAAAATGAAAACTTTCGGATTCCACCGATGCGCCGTCCGCCACAAGCCCGCGACCATCGATGATGGTATGTTGGCCGGGTTCATCATCGTTAAAGACATCCGGTTCAGAGCTTGTGTCATCCAAGGTGATCGG
>CAYOSK010000098.1:0-10691 GCA_964406585.1 uncultured Octadecabacter sp.
GGAAGGAAGCAGCCACAACGAGCCCCACTTGGGTCGATGTCCAACCTCTCACCTACTTCGCAGATCTGCTGCGACGGGAATGACACCGCAAAAGCCGGCTTTTGTGGCGTCATTCAATAGGATACCCTGCAATTTATGACGCACACGCTTACTGATCTTGGCTGGTCACCCTATTTTGCAGGTCAATTCGCACCTGATCCAAACGCCGACCTTCCGCCGTATCCTGTCCGCGTGTCGGCGGTTCACCGGTCGCGAATTGACGGATTTTCAGAACGCGGGCTGCAATCATTGTCCCCGACAGCTGCCGCAGGTTTATATGCGGTCGGCGATTGGGTGATTGCCACGGGGGCGTCTGCGTCTGAACCCTTGGACCGAACCACAGAAATCACCCGCCGTGCAGCAGGCGAAGAATCAAAGCCACAACTGATTGCCGCAAATGTTGATACCTTGGGAATTGTCACAAGCTGCAACGCAGATTTCAACGTGGCGCGATTGGAACGCTATTTGGCAATGTGCGCCGCGTCAGGATGTTTGCCCTTGGTCATCTTAACGAAGGCCGACCTGTGCAATGATGCAAATGATTTCATACGACAGGCCAAACGCCTGTCCCCCCTTCTAAGCGCGATCGCGATCGACGCAACCAATTCAGATGATGTCACACGCTTGAACGCGTGGTGTAAGAATGGTCAAACGCTTGCCCTTGTCGGGTCATCCGGTGTTGGCAAAACGACGATCCAGAACCAGCTAACCGGCATTGATGATCTTACCCAAAATATCCGCACGGATGACGCAAAGGGACGTCACACAACGACCAATCGCAATTTGCGGCCAACTTTGGCAGGTGGCTGGTTGATCGACACGCCAGGGATGCGCGAATTGCGATTGCTGGACGCAGAGGCCGGTGTAGAAGAGATTTTCGGCGACATCACCGATCTGGCCGCAGAGTGCAAATTCAACGACTGCGCACACCAGACGGAACCGGGCTGTGCCGTACGTGCAGCGATTGGTGCAGGTGATTTAGATGCAGACCGGTTAGAACGCTGGCGCAAGCTCGAAAAAGAAAACCGATTTAACACTGCAACCGTTGGTGAAAACCGCGCGCACTTAAAGCGGCTTCAAAAAATGTACAATGAGGGCAAAGATCGCGGTCAGTCTAAACGTCGATAAACGCCCAATCCCTTTGCGCATTCGTTTCGACCGCACATGGCCGTACGGCGCGCAACCGTTTAAGGGCCGTGTTCGGCGCTTCACCGGATTCAACCATCAACCGCAACGCAGCCATACCTGATCGTCCGCAGCCCCCAAAACAATGGATCAATATCTTACCCCCTTGCGACAATACGTGGCGCGCGCGATCTGTCGCAGTGACCCAATCACCATCATCCTTCGGCGTGCCGAAATCGACGATTGGTACGTGGATCCAATCAACACCCACCGCGACCAAATCCGCACCAAGATCGCCCGCCCCTGTTCGATCCAGTTCCGTTTGCGTCGTCATGCTTAGGACCAGATTAGGCGACCACTGTAAGACCTTTGAAAGATCTCCTTCGTAGTCACCCAAGCGCCCCGGGATTGGAGACAGGGCGATTTGCCCTGTCCCGACGCCAAGCGGGAAAAGTTGGAAATCACGCTGGTCCATGTTCGACCACCTGCCCCGGTTTGCGGTTTGCCCAATCTGCTAGGAATGCACGCACTGCTTCATCACCGGCCATATCAATTGCACGTTTCGGCAGCGCGACACCTTCTTCAAGCGCCAAACGCAAACAGGTGACGTAATCCCCATCAGCACGATTGGGGTTGTTTTCTGATCCGTGGATAATAGTGCCAAGCAACGTACCACCATACCCATTCACGTGGCCAAGATCAGGCGCAAGTTTCAGAAAATAGCCCATGACATCGGGCAATCCCGCCCAACCGGCCGCCTGAACGGGCGTAATGCCTTCACTGTCTGGGCGATCCCATTCCATACCGATGGCAACCAATGCCCTGAGGTGCGCAAGTTTTCCCGGCAAGTGCAGCACTTCGCGCAGGATGTTGCGGTAGGGATCAGGGACCTTTGCTGGATCAATAAACCCGATCGATGTTTCACCGATTGCGGCGGCTGCCAACATGTCTTCAACCTTGGTTAAAGGGGTGGTTTGGCCGCGTTCTTCTAGTCGTTGGGCAAGATCAAAATTACCAAACACACGCGCAAACACATAGGCGCTGTGGCCATTCCATGTGGCCGTCCCGTCCGCACCGTGATCAAGTAACAGATCAAGAACCGCACCCGAATTCATACGCCGCGCAGCTTGGTGCAAAACTGGAACACCGTGCTGCACACCTGTCCCGGCAGTCCACGCATCCGATCCTTCGTTAGGGTCCGCTCCGCCTCTTAACAACAACGCGACCATTTCAGCACTGTCAAAATCCATGGCGCGCGGCAATGCATTCGTGCCTTTGGGATCAGCGCCGTGCGCCAACAGCAATTTGACACCATCAGGGTGCCCAAGTTCAGTCGCGTGATACAGACTTTCGCCATCATTTGGGTTCGCGCCGGTTTCCAAAAGCCATGTGGCCAAAGGCAAGTTGCCAGCATGCCCAAGCGCCCAATAGAGCGGCGACAATGGGTGATCGTCTTCAGATGTCCCTGTATTTACATCCGCGCCGTTGGCCACCAACAAGTCCGCGATTGCGATCGCATCGTCGGCTTTGTCAGGCCAAACCTGAAACATCCGCGAACGCGCCAAATGCACAAGCGGCAAAGCTGTTCCATCTGTTTTCACCGCAAGGTCAGGCGCGTTCCTAAGCATCATCCTAACGGCCTGAACATCCAAAAGCGCACACAAAAGCCCAAACTGGCCTTGGGCCAAATCGGGCGTTTGCGCGAGCAATCGTGTAACGACCCCCGTTTGCCCCTGAAAGAGCGCGATTTTCAGCCGTTGAATTTTCGCCGCTCGATCAAGCCCGTAGACCTCAACAGCGGCTTTCAGGGCAGGCCAACTGGAAAAATTGTTTTCCCGCGCAATCACATGCAAATAATCCGCATGTTTAAGATTGCCATTATCGCGTGGCGGATAGGCACGCAGACGTGCACGTGCCTGCGCATCGCCAACGTCCGCGGCGGATTTTAGGGATTTCGCTGCACGACGCAGCTGATCTAAAGGGTCTGTCATAGGGCTTCCTCATCAACAGGTCCCAAGGTTCGCTGGCAGGGACAATGAGAAAGACCGAAGATGGTCTATTCTGGTCGGATGAAGGGTGCTGGTGTCAGCTTTCCGCGAACCTGGATGCCTCCCTAAGGCAGCGATTATTTAGGCTGTTTAGGTGAACGGCGCAAGATGTCTTCACCCTCTACGGGTTGGCTGCTCAAATTGATCCACTTCTTGGCGTCAAAAACGGCAAAGGCCGCCCATCCGTTGAACACTGTAGGTGGACGATCACAAGGCGGCGGCGTAGCCTAGTGCAATGACCGAATCCGATACCCAAAAATACCAAGTCCTCGCGCGGAAATATCGCCCCGAAACGTTTGCCGATCTTGTGGGTCAGGATGCGATGGTGCGCACGCTAAAAAACGCCTTTGCGGCAGATCGCATCGCACAGGCGTTCATGATGACCGGTATTCGAGGCACAGGAAAAACCACAACGGCACGGATTATCGCCAAAGGCATGAATTGCATCGGCGAAGACGGCACCGGCGGACCAACAACAGAACCCTGTGGAACCTGCGAACACTGTACCGCAATTATGGAAGGCCGACATGTTGATGTGATGGAAATGGATGCCGCGTCCAATACCGGCGTCGCCAATATTCGCGAAATCATCGACTCTGTGCATTACCGGTCAGCCTCTGCTCGCTACAAAGTCTACATCATCGATGAAGTTCACATGCTGTCCACGGGCGCATTCAACGCGCTTCTGAAAACGTTGGAAGAACCGCCTGAGCACGTGAAATTTATTTTTGCGACCACGGAAATACGCAAGGTCCCCGTCACCGTTCTGTCGCGTTGCCAACGTTTTGACCTGCGGCGCATCGAACCCGAAGATCAAATCGGCCTGCTGCGCAAAATCGCGACGGCGGAAGGTGCTGAAATCACCGATGACGCATTAGCGTTGATCACGCGTGCAGCTGAAGGATCTGCGCGAGACGCGCAATCGTTGCTGGATCAGGCAATTTCACATGGCGCAGGTGAAACCACGGCAGAACAGGTCCGCGCGATGTTGGGTTTGGCAGATCGTGGTCGCGTTCTCGACCTGTTCGATATGATCTTGCGTGGCCAAGCGGGCGATGCCCTATCCGAAGTGTCCAGCCAATACGCAGACGGTGCCGATCCTATGGCGATCCTGCGTGACCTTGCTGAAATTGCCCATTGGGTGAGCGTGATAAAAATCACACCTGATGCCGCAGAAGACCCGACGGTGTCCCCCGATGAACGCAGTCGCGGGGCGCAGATGGCGCAGGATTTGCCAATGCGTGTTCTGTCACGACTTTGGCAAATGCTTCTCAAAGCACTGGAGGAAGTCGCGATGGCCCCAAACGCCATGATGGCGGCAGAAATGGCAATCATACGGCTGACACACGTGGCTGACCTGCCGAGCCCCGAAGAATTGGTCCGCAAACTAGACGGGCAAACCCCGCCGGCCTTGCCAGGCGGCGGGCCAAGGCCCGCACCATCCGCGCCGACCACTACGACGACACAATCAGCCCCCATGCCAACCCATGCTGCGCCTGCGTCTAACGGTCCGGGCGGAACATCCATGTCAGCTGGCGGAGCAGCAACCGCGCTGGCCCCACAAGAGGCATTGGCCCATTATCCAACGTTTGATTCAGTCGTGGAACTGATCCGCCGCCACCGGGATGTCAAATTACTTGTCGAGGTCGAAACAGGCGTGATGCTGGCCGCGTATCAACCCGGGCGGATCGAATTCGTGCCCGCCCCCGATGCGCCCAATGATTTGGCCCAACGGTTGGGAGCGCGTTTGCAAGCTTGGACAGGCAACCGTTGGGCGGTCACACTTGTCAACGATGGTGGTGCGCCCACGATTGCAATGGTGCGCGACGCAGAACGCAACGAATTGCGCGGCAAAGCAGCCCAACATCCACTGGTTCAAGCTGTCATGCAGCAGTTTCCGGGTGCAAAAATCACCGACATCCGCACCCCAAAAGAAATGGCCCAAACCGCACAGGCAGACGCCCTGCCCGAAGTTGACGATGAATGGGATCCTTTCGAAGACAGCTAACTTGCGGCATGCCCCGCGCACGCCTATTTTAAGGCCACAAATCAACAGGAGATTTCGATGTTCAAAGGACTTGGCGGGCTCGGCGATATGGCCGGCATGATGAAAAAAGCCCAACAAATGCAAACCGACATGGCCGCATTACAAGACGAACTGCATAATCTGACAGTCGTCGGAGAAAGTGGTGCAGGGCTTGTCAAGGCGACCGCATCCGCCAAGGGCGAACTTAAGGCGCTGGACATCGATCCATCCATTTTCAATGGCGACGACAAAGAAGTGGTCGAAGATCTGATTTTGGCCGCCATCAAAGATGCACAGGGCAAGGCATCAGACAAAGCACAGGAAGAAATGGCAAAATTGACCGACGGTCTTGGCTTGCCAGCTGATATGAAGTTGCCGTTTTAGCGTTGTTGGACGCAGTCTTTTTCGAAGCAGGTGATTTGTCAAAGAAACCCGTCTCACTTGATACAGCTACTCTCGCGATAAAACGCGCGCGTACGGCGTGTTGGATGCAATTTAGCTTGTCATTAAGCTTGATGCTTCTTCTTAGATGGATCGTCGATTCATCGCACGGACCTGCCGCTGAGATTTTCCAATTGATCTGGGCTATTTCCTTGTTGCTGTTGTTGTGGCCGACTTTGGCCGTTTGGTCTCACTACAAGGTATCAAAGGGTTTGCTTACTGAGGTGAAAAATTACGATCCAACATCTGAGAAAGTAACCGAGTTCTGGGAAAGGCAAGATGGCTTTTTCCCCTATTTTAAGTCTCCGATATGAGCCAAGCCCCAAAAGACATCGACGCATTGATTGACCTGATGGCCCGTCTCCCGGGTCTTGGGCCACGTTCTGCACGGCGCGCCGTATTGCATCTGATCAAGAAACGAGGACAGCTTCTTAACCCGCTCGCCCAAGCCCTTAGCACCGTTGGCGCGACTGCGCGCGAATGCCTCAACTGCGGTAACATCGGCACGGCCGATATTTGCGATATCTGCGACAGTGAAAAACGCAGCATTGGTCAAATCTGTGTTGTTGAAGACGTCGCCGATCTTTGGGCAATGGAACGTTCCGGTGTTTTCAAAGGACGCTATCACGTCTTGGGTGGCACGCTTTCGGCGTTGGATGATATTGGCCCGGACGAATTGCGCATTCCCAAATTGCGCGACCGCGTCACAACTGAAAACATCAGCGAAGTCATTCTTGCACTTGGTGCGACCATAGATGGGCAAACAACAGCCCATTATATCGCTGATGAACTGCGCGGCGTGCATGTAACGTCCCTTGCCCAAGGTGTGCCCGTGGGCGGGGAACTTGATTACCTTGACGATGGGACAATCACTGCTGCGCTAAACGCGCGCAAGGCGCTTTGATCCGCAGCCAGAACCCAAGTCAAACCCAGCACATTAAGCACATTAAACGACAAAAGGCCCCCCGCGGTGCGAAGGGCCTTTCATAGAAATCATAGCAACCCTACTGCGCCGTGAGCTTGAACCCCAACGCCTGATCCCAATGTACGAACGTTGCTGTGCAGGCAAAACCGTTTTTGCGATAGCTGCGCATACCCAACCGAAAGGCATTGAATGCCTCGTTGTAATCGGGTTTCGCACGAAATTCCGGGATCAATCGATTCAGCATCACAAAGACAGTCTTGCGGCTTATGCGGCAGAATTCGTCGATCAAGTCCATCCAATCTGTTGGATGACAATAGTGTTCGATTGCTTGGAAACACATGACCATGTCATAACTTTTTTCTTCGATCGGATAAGGCGCGACCCCCGCATCAAATACTGTCATCGGCAAATCGACGCTTTCGACAACATGGCGATACGGCCAGTCGGGTTTTTCCGCATCAATAATATTGCCGCGGTCATCTACATCGCGTTCAAAATCCGGATCGTTCAGTTTGCGAAACTGCGACATCGCTTTGCCGTCTTTTGACCAAGCCATATTCGCGTAGTCCGTACCCATCACGTTGTGTCCATAATGGCGCAAGATTTCCAACATCGCGCCATGTGCGGTGGACAGTTCAAGCACGTCTTGGGGTTCGGATGTCAAAAGCTCTGGCATATACAACTGAACGCGGTTCCAGCAGCGTTCGATGTTTCGCCCGCGCTTTGCGTATTTTTGCTGCATCTTCGAAGACCGCTCTAGGCCTTCGGCGTCCAGCGGGTATTCTGACAACAGTTCTTCTGGTGGCAGTTCCCCAAACAGGTTCAGATTATCCGCCTTTGTACGTTCTTGACGAACCAGCTTGCGGATCTTGGGGTCTTTGAAATCTCGAACATCTTTTAACATTTACTGCTCCTCAGGCGCGCGTCCCTTTTTTGGGCGTCTCGTTTGAAGGTTAAATAGCCGATAGACACGAAACAAGGCAGAATTGGGGCACCCCGTCCAAATCAACACAAACACGCAGTAAATGGATGGCCAATACAAAAGGCCCCAGCGTTCCGCTGGGGCCTTTTTATAGCTTGACGACTAGAAATTAATCCTCGTCTTCGTCATCGCCCGCATCATCGGGCAAATTAAAGAACGTGTCTGCGTCTGGCACAGATGTGTCTTCTTCGGGTTCTGGCATGTCCGTACCCAAGGTGAATGTCTCGAGCCCTTCGATTGATGCCGGCATCTTAGGTTCGTCATCACCACCAAGGCTCTGCTCGGTGGACACCAGCTTGCGCCGTTCGTCATCCGACATCACGCCGCCGTCCTTCAGCTTTTTGGCGGCTGCCTTTTGAACTGCGCTATCCAGTTCAGATTGCTTACACAGCCCCAGCGCAACTGGATCGATAGGTTCGATGTTGTTGATGTTCCAATGGGTCCGGTCGCGAATAGCCTGAATCGTCGGTTTCGTGGTGCCGACCAGTTTAGATATCTGACCGTCCGACAATTCAGGGTGGAACTTTACCAACCAATAAATTGACGCCGGCCGATCCTGCCGCTTGGACAACGGGGTGTATCGCGGCCCGCGGCGTTTCTCTTCGCCAGCGGAGGCAGGGTTATACAACAATTGCAGCTTGTGCTTTGGGTCGGCTTCGCCTTTGTCGATCTCGTCTTGGGTCAACTGTTTGTTCGCGATGGGATCGAACCCTTTGACACCCGCTGCAACATCACCGTCAGCAATGCCTTGTACTTCCAATTCGTGCAGGCCGCAGAAATCGGCGATTTGTTTGAACGTCATTGTCGTATTGTCGCACAGCCAAACGGCTGTGGCTTTGGCCATAATCGGTGTACCGCTCATGTCATCTTCTCCATATCAAATCGACACGCCTACCCTAGGCCCTTGAAGGGGCTGACCGCGTCAGGCCGGGTTCACGTTGTCGGGGAACTTGATCCGTATATAGTCGCCCCGATGATTTATGGAAAGACCCCAAATGCTTCGTTTCTTGTCCCTCTTTTTGATTCTGGCCCAGCCTCTCAAGGCGCAACACACCGCTGGAGAGTTTGATTACTATGTGATGGCCCTGTCTTGGTCGCCAACTTGGTGCGCGCTTGAGGGCGATTCCCGAGGCTCGCCCCAATGCGACGACGATGCAGATTTTGGCTGGGTTCTTCATGGGCTTTGGCCGCAATACGAAAACGGTTGGCCCGCCGATTGTCGTCATTCGTTCCGCAACCCATCGCGCGGTGATACGTCGGCAATGGCTGATCTGTTCGGATCGTCCGGTTCGGCATGGCATCAATGGAACAAACATGGGTCCTGCAGCGGCCTGTCACCGGATGATTTTTATGCGCTGGCCCGCGTCGCCTATGCAAAAATTACCCGTCCAGCCGTGTTCCGCCGCCTTGAAGACCCAGTGACCCTGCCTGCGTCTTTGATCGAAGAAGCATTTTTGCGTGACAATCCCTTTCTTGAGCCCGATCAGATCACGATCACCTGTCGCTCCGGCCGCATCCAAGAGGCCCGCATCTGCCTGACGCGCGACCTTGAACCCCGCACCTGCGGATCAGACGTCATCCGCGACTGCACATTGGATGACGCGTTGTTTGATCCCGTAAGATGAAGCGAGTCGGCTGCTTTGCGGGACGAAATGATCCTTCGCTGACGCGTAAATTCCCGGTATTCGGTAGGAAAGCCGCTCAATTGCTGCAGTAGCTGCAGGAACTCGGATGCACATCGACGATTGTTGTTTCGCGCAGTCGCTGAACAAGGCTTTCTTCGATGTCTTCTAGGACTTCGGCGACGCGGGTTTGCAGACCGGACTCCACGTGGCAGTCGGATGGCTCGCTGTCACTACTGCCTGCCACTAGTCGTTCGTCCAGTGCCAGATAGACGTCTGCCAGGGTAATTTTTTCGGCGGATTTCGCCAAACGCCACCCGCCAGTGTGGCCCTTTTCCGATGACAGCAGCCCTGCAACGCGCAGTTTTCCCAAGACCCGGCGGACAACCACCGGATTCGTGCCAGCGTGATCCGCAATATCGGCCGAGGTGCGAATTCGGTCTGGATCCCCCGCCATATGGCTGAGTGTATGCAAGGCAAGTGACAGGCGGCTATTTCGCTTCATGCGCAGCTTTTCTCCAGATTGGCGTCATATGTAACAATGGCAGTTGCATTCGTCTAGTAACTGCGTAAGTTACGTGATCGTTGCAGCCCATGTTGGAGAACGATCATGTCAGATTCCCGCCTTCCCGTCACTGTCCTTTCCGGCTTCCTTGGTGCCGGAAAAACAACCCTGCTGAACCGGGTTCTTAACAATCGTGAGGGGCGCCGCGTTGCGGTCATTGTTAATGACATGTCCGAAGTCAATATCGATGCCGATCTGGTTCGTGCAGACACCGAACTCAGCCGCACAGACGAGACTTTGGTGGAAATGTCCAACGGGTGCATCTGCTGCACCCTACGTGATGACCTTTTGGATGAGGTGCGCCGTTTGGCGGCTGAGGGGCGGTTTGATTATCTGCTGATCGAAAGCACTGGAATTTCTGAGCCCTTGCCCGTTGCTGCGACGTTTGATTTCCGCGACGAATTTGGCGACAGCCTGTCCGATGTTTCGCGGCTCGATACGATGGTTACGGTGGTTGATGCCGTGAACCTTCTGAATGACTTTTCCAGCCATGATTTCCTGAGCGATCGGGGAGAGGTGATGGGCGAAGAAGATGAACGTACCCTTGTTCATCTGCTCACCGACCAGATGGAATTTGCCGACGTTGTGATCCTCAACAAGGTCGCTGATGCAACTGCGGGACAGGTGGATGCGGCCCGCAAGATCATTCGCAGCCTGAACGCAGATGCCGAGATCATTGAAACCAATCATTCCGAAGTGGCCGCCGAAAAAATCCTCGACACGGGGCTGTTTGATTTCGATCAAGCCCATGAGCATCCCATGTGGGCCAAAGAGCTTTATGGCTTTAAGGACCATGTCCCCGAAACGGAAGAATATGGCGTAACCTCATTCGTTTATCGTGCGCGTCAGCCGTTTGTTCCTGAAAAAGTGCTGGCTGTTCTGAACGGTGAGCTGCCAGGTGTGATCCGCGCCAAAGGC
>CAYOSK010000099.1:0-10668 GCA_964406585.1 uncultured Octadecabacter sp.
TCGAAATTTCAGACAACACCAAAGACGCAGAATGTTTGCTTGTGACCGGTCCCAAAGCCCGCGACATGTTGGCGCCTTTGGTCGATGGTCATGACCTGTCCAAAGGATGGCTGACCGTGTCTATGGATGGCACTATCGCGGGGCAAGAGTGCGCTTTGATCCGCGTTTCCTTTGCGGGCGAATTGGGTTGGGAAATTCATGCCGCCCCGAACGCGATGCCCGCAATCTGGGATGCTTTGGCGAACGCAGGTGTGACCCCGTTCGGAATGTATGCGCTCAATTCTATGCGGATCGAAAAAGGGTACCGTGCATGGAAAGGCGATCTTTCTACGGATTACTCCTTGCTTGAAGGCGGATTGGATCGGTTTGTAAAACTCGACAAACCACAGGATTTTCCGGGCAAGGCCGCGTTGCTGAACGAACAGCAACAAGGGCGCAAAAAGGGTTTCGTCACGCTTGAGATTGAAGCAGGTGATACCGATGCACCCTACATGGCGCCGATCTGGCATGGCGATGAGATTGTGGGCGAGATCACGTCCTGTGCCATGGGTTACCGTACGGGGAAATGCATTGCTTTGGGCATGCTGCGAGCAGACCTTTTGACCACTGGCACGCAGGTAGAAGTGGATGTATTCGGCGTGCGCCACGGGGCCGTTGTGCAAGACGATCAGCCCATGTGGGACCCCAAGAATGAAAGAATACGTGCATGAGCAAAATAACACTTTTGGATGGTGGAATGGGACAAGAGCTCGTTCACCGTGCAGGTGAAAAACCGACACCACTTTGGTCAACTCAGATCATGATTGACCATCCGGGGCTTGTCGAAGAGGTCCACCGAGATTTCATTGCAGCGGGTGCAACTGTTGCAACGACAAACACCTACGCAATACATCAAGACCGTCTTGATGGCACCGGCATGGAAAACCAATTCCAAGCCCTTCATATGCGCGCCATTGCCGAGGCAAAGGCATCGGGGGCAAAACGCATCGGTGGGTCAATCGGCCCACTTGTTGCAAGCTATCGTGCCGATGTCTTGCCAGAGCATGATATTGCGGTCGCAAAATTTGCTGATGTCGCCAAACAGATTGGACCGCATGTTGACATGATCCAATGTGAAACTGTGGTGTCCGTCGCTCATGCGCGCGCTATCATGGAAGGCGCGGCAGTTGCAGCCAAACCAATTTGGATTGCATTCACTGTGTCTGACAGCGACGGGACGATGTTGCGATCCGGCGAACCGCTTGCGGATGCAATCGTTGCCGCGCGAGATGCGGCGGCGGTTCTTGTCAATTGCTCTGCACCCGAGGTCATCCTATCCGCTTTGGATGTGCTGGCATCTTCGGGAAAACCGTATGGGGCTTACCCTAATGGGTTTGAACAGATCACCGAAGGCTTTCTTCAAGACAAACCCACTGTTGATGCGTTGAGCAAACGCCGTGATTTCACGCCGGACATGTTTGCCGATCATGCGATGCAATGGGTCGAACATGGGGCGACCATCGTGGGTGGTTGTTGCGAAGTTAGCCCTGCGCATATCGCTGAAATTGCTGGTCGCCTAAACGCGGCCGGTCACGAAATCGTTTAAGGATTATTTGATATGGTTGATCTCCCTAGCAAAGCCCGCGTTGTCATCATTGGTGGTGGGGTCATTGGCTGTTCGGTGGCCTACCACCTGACGAAACTGGGGTGGAACGATGTTGTCTTATTGGAACGTAAGCAGCTGACATCTGGCACAACATGGCACGCAGCAGGGTTGATCGCACAACTCCGCGCGACCCAAAACATGACCAAGCTGGCCAAGTATTCTCAGGAGCTTTACGGCACGCTTGAAGAAGAAACAGGTGTTGCAACGGGATTTAAGCGTTGCGGGTCAATCACGGTTGCTTTGACCGAAGACCGCAAAGAAGAGATTTACCGCCAAGCCGCGATGGCGCGGGCCTTTGGTGTTGACGCAGAAGAGATTTCACCAGCCGAAGTGAAGGCAAAATACGAACACCTTAATATTGATGGGGTGGTCGGCGGCGTATACCTGCCCAAAGACGGGCAGGGTGATCCGGCAAACATTGCATTGGCTTTGGCCAAAGGCGCACGCCAGCGCGGGGCTATCGTCAAAGAGCGGGTCAAAGCCACGGGTGTGGTGCGCGATGGCAAACGGATCACAGGTGTTCATTGGAACGACGGATCACAAAGCGGAACGATTGCATGTGATCACGTGGTGAATTGTGCAGGCATGTGGGGCCGCGAGGTCGGAAAAATGCTTGGCACCAATGTTCCGCTGCAGGCCTGTGAACATTTCTATATCGTAACCGAAGCAATCGAGGGTCTGACCCAAATGCCGGTGCTGCGCGTCCCGGATGAGTGTGCCTATTACAAAGAAGACGCGGGCAAAATGCTACTTGGTGCATTCGAACCTGTGTCTAAACCTTGGGGGCCTATCCCTGAGGGTTTTGAATTTGATCAGTTGCCCGAAGATTTCGACCATTTCGAACCAATTCTGGAACAAGCCGTTGAACGACTTCCAATGCTGGCCGAAGCGGGCATACACACATTCTTCAACGGCCCAGAAAGCTTTACTCCTGATGATGCCTATCATCTTGGACTTGCCCCTGAGATGGACAATGTTTGGGTCGCGGCAGGGTTCAATTCAATTGGCATTCAATCTGCTGGTGGTGCGGGTATGGCGCTCGCGCAGTGGATGGACGACGGAGAGAAACCGTTTGATCTTGGCGATGTTGATATCAGCCGTATGCAGCCCTTTCAGGGCAACAAAAGCTATCTGATGGAACGGTCCAAAGAAACGCTTGGGTTGCTTTATGCTGATCATTACCCGTTCCGCCAAAAAGCAACAGCGCGCGGAATTCGACGTTCTCCGTTCCACGCGCAGCTTAAGGAACGCGGCGCGGTCTTTGGTGAATTTTCTGGTTGGGAACGTGCGAACTGGTTCGCGCGGGATGGCCAAGATGCTCAATACGACTATAGCTGGTCGCGTCAAAATTTCTTTGACAACGTGCGTGATGAACATCTGGCCGTGCGCGAAAACGTCGGCATTTACGACATGTCGTCGTTCGGAAAAATTCGTGTCGAAGGCCCAGATGCCGAAGCCTTCATGAATTACGTTGGTGGCGGCGACTATTCTGTGGCCAATGGCAAAATCGTTTATACTCAGTTTCTGAACAATCGCGGCGGGATCGAAGCGGACGTGACCGTCACACGTTTGGAAGAAACCGTGTATCTTGTCGTTACACCGGCTGCGACGCGCCTTGCGGATGAAACATGGCTCAAACGCCATATCGGCGATTTTCGCGTGGTCGTCACGGATGTGACCGCGGGCGAAGGCGTGCTTGCGATCATGGGCCCCAAATCGCGTGATTTCTTGCAACTGGTCTCGCCGAATGATTTCACCAATGACACCAATCCGTTTGGTACCGCTCAAGACATCGAAATTGGTATGGGCGTCGCGCGTGCGCACCGCGTCACTTACGTCGGTGAACTTGGCTGGGAAATATACGTGTCCGCGGATCAGTGTGCGCATGTGTTTGAAACCATTGCAGCCGCGGGCCTTGATATGGGCCAAAAACTCTGTGGGTTACACATGATGGATACATGTCGGATCGAAAAGGGGTTCCGCCATTTCGGTCATGACATCACCTGCGAAGATCACGTCATGGAAGCGGGCCTTGGCTTTGCCGTCAAAAAGGACAAACCGGATTACATCGGGCGTGACGCGATCCTTGAAAAACAAGACACAGGCCTGCAAACGCGCCTCCTGCAATTCAAACTGACCGACGGCGAACCTCTATTGTATCATAACGAACCGATCCTTCGTGACGGCGAGATTGTGGGATACCTAACATCAGGGGCGTATGGGCATAGCCTTGGCGGTGCGATGGGCCTTGGGTATGTCCCAAGTGCCGGCGAGAAAGCGGCGGACGTTCTTGCATCTACCTACGAAATCGACGTCATGGGAACACGGGTTCACGCAGAGGCATCGCTAAAACCGATGTACGATCCAACATCGCAACGCGTGAAGGTCTGATCACAAATTACGATGGGAATGCGGTCTACCAAAGGTTGACCCGCCCATCGTAATCCGTGCTGATACGGCCATGAATAAAGTTCCCCAAAACGAAGACACATGGCGCGGATTCGGCTTTGCTATGGCGGCCTATGTATTTTGGGGATTTCTGCCGCTTTACCTAAAAATGGTGGATCACATTCCCGCCGTCGAAGTTGTCGCTCATCGGGTGTTGTGGTCAGTTCCGATCGCTGGGCTTGTCTTGATCCTATTGCGCCGTACGGCTGACATTGGCCGCATTCTTCGTGATCCGCGCGCAATGATTATGGGCTGTGTGACGGCCGCGCTCGTGTCGGTGAATTGGGGGGTTTATGTCTGGGCGATTGCGGTTGAACGCACGCTTGATGCCGCGCTTGGATACTACATCAATCCATTGTTTTCGATCTTTTTGGGTTCGGTATTGTTGGGTGAAAAACTGCTTCGTTTGCAATGGGTGGCAGTTGCTCTCGCGGCGGCAGGCGTTGGTGTTTTGACCTATTTTAACGGATCTCTTCCGTGGCCTGCGCTTGTTCTTACAACGTCATGGGGTTTTTATGCCTATTTCAAACGTTCACTTCCCATTGGGCCAAATCAGGGTTTTCTTCTTGAGGTGTTGATCCTGTCACCTTTTGCATTGCTGTATCTGGGTTGGTTGGGGGCAAACGGCGGTGGGCACTTTGTACCTAACACACTTGATATGTGGCTGCTGATGGGATGTGGAGTTGTAACCGCGCTGCCCCTTATGGCCTACGCCAACGGCGCCAAAGGGCTGCGGCTTACGACAATCGGGATCATGCAATACATCGCGCCGACTATGATCATGCTCGTCGCTGTGATCGTGTTTGAAGAACCCTTTGGGCAAGCCCGCGCCATTGCTTTTCCGATGATCTGGGCCGCTTTGGCACTTTACACCTATTCGATGTTTAGGGCCCGCAAATGAGCGATGAATACACCCCGCCGAACGATCCGCTGGACGTCATACATGCAGATCACGAAATTCTGGCGGTTAACAAACCCAGCGGATTGTTGTCTGTGCCTGGCAAGGGCCCGCACCTTTCCGATTGTTTGATTGCGCGTGTGCAAGATGCGTTTCCGCAGGCCCTTCTCATCCATCGTTTGGATCGTGATACAAGCGGTGTGATTATTTTTGCACTAACGCCGCACGCGCAGCGCCATATTGGGCTGCAATTCGAAAAACGCATGACCAAGAAGACCTACGTTGCGCGGGTATCGGGCCAGTTGGAACCAAAAACTGGAACAGTTGATCTGCCTTTGATCGTCGATTGGCCGAACAGACCACTGCAAAAAGTATGCCATGATACGGGCAAATCTGCGCAAACCGATTGGCGCGTTTTGCGCAGTGACGGGATCGAAAGCCGCGTACGCCTAATGCCAAAAACCGGGCGTTCGCACCAGTTGCGGGTTCATATGCTCGCGCTTGGACATCCGATCTTGGGCGATCCGTTCTATGCAGACGGGCCTGCGCGGGAATTTTCGCGCCTTATGCTTCATTCCGAAGAATTGCGTCTGCGCCACCCAGATGGCGGCGAAGGCGTGCGGTTTCGTGCCAAGGCGCCGTTCTAAAGGTTAGCCTTCGATCATCTCTACGCGTGGTGCGTGGCGTCCGCCTTCGAATTCCTGTGCCAAAAACGCATCCACGATCTCGATTGCAAGGCTGTCTCCAAGCACCCGCGCACCAAGCGCAAGCATATTTGCATCGTTGTGGGCGCGGATCATTCGGGCGGAAAACGTATCACCGCAAACGCCGCAACGGATTCCTGCCACCTTGTTGGCGGCCATCATGATGCCTTGGCCGGTGCCGCACAGTATGATGCCAAACCGTGCTTTGCCCGCTGTGATTTGCGCGGCAGCTTCTTTGGCGTGCTTGGGATAGGGGGTGCTTTCCGCCGTCAGTGGGCCGATATCGATCGCTGTCCAGCCCTTGTCACGGATATGCTGTGCAATGGTTTGGCGCAGTTCAATGGCGCCATGGTCGCTGGACAGGACGATTGTGTTGTTTGCAGTCATAGATGGGCCTCTGGTGTGGGTGGTTTACAATCCGGCCAACCGTCGGTCGGTCAGGTTCAAGCGGTGCGCGACGATCTCATCGCTCAGCGTGCGTAGGTCGGGGCGTTTGGTTAACATCTGTTCAAGTTCATCCAAACGGTTCATGGCGATCAGTTCCAGCATGTCCGCAGGCGGCAGTGCGGACACCGGCTGGATCAGGTCCACGCGCGCCTCGGGGATCAGGGCGCGGGTGGCATCCGCGTTCAGTGATGTTTCAACGAAAGCATAGATGCCCATCCCCTTGGCGGGGAGGGCAAACGGGCTGAGTGTGACACCGCGCACATCGTCATGGATCATTAGGTCGCGCGTTATTTCTGGGCCATCCTGCGCAATGCGGTTGCCTTTGCCCTCTCCGTCCGACCAGTTGAACAACCCGCGTGTGATTGCGTTGTAGGCGCGTTTGCCAGTGGCCATCCAGATGCGGGTAGGCAGCGATTTGCGGTTCAAAACCCGTATTTCAGTTGCCGTCAGTAGATGCGGTGCATAGCGGCGTTTCTGTTTCAACAAATGCCGCAGATCTTCGTAGGCCATGATGCGAAATATCTTGCCACGACGGCGATGAACCGAGGCGAGTTGAAAATCGATGACAGCGGCGCGCCCATCTGGCCCCATTAGCCAGTTCTGCGGTTTAGCAAGATCATTGTGGGTGACGTTTCGTGCCCGCAAATCCCGCAAAATACGTTTGGCGTCTTTGTAGAACACGGGCTGATCCGGTTTGGCAAGGTTCAAAGGCATCCCATCTGACCAGCTGCGCAAAATACCTTCGTCATTTGCACGGATCAAAGATGGTGTGCCCTTGGTTCCAGTCACAACGCGCAAGGATCGAATTTCTTTTCGCGCTAGAAAACCTGCAATTGGTTTGGCCCAAAACGGGACACCATCAAGTTTGCGAAGCACAAGTTTAGCGTCTTCACCTTCAAGATGGCCGGACACCGTTTCGGAAAATTCGTCACGTTTGTGGACGGTAATGGGAATGAAGCGCGCGGACATGGCAGGTTCCTATCCGCGCGCCGATGGTCTGTCTAGGACCAGCCGCTGACGGCTTTCACCTCTAGGAATTCTTCCAAGCCATAAAGGCCGCCTTCGCGCCCGTTGCCAGATTGTTTGTAGCCGCCAAATGGTGATCCTTGGGCAAAGCCTTTGCCGTTGGTTTCGACCATGCCAGATCGCACGCGCCGCGCGACGTAATGGCGTTTTTCATCATCGGGTGTTTGGATGTAGTTCGTCAGCCCATAGGGGGTGTCGTTGGCCAGTGCGATGGCTTCGTCGATTGTGTCGAATTTCAGTATCGACAGAACAGGGCCGAAGACCTCTTCTTGTGCAATTGTCATGTCATTTGTGACATCTGCAAACACAGTCGGTTTAACGTAATAGCCGCGGTTCAATCCGTCGGGGCGACCCAGACCGCCAGCCGTCAGACGGGCTTCGCTCATGCCGACTTCGATCAAACCCTGGATTTTGTCGAACTGCGCTTCAGACACGACAGGGCCGATATGCTGGCCATCTTCCGACGCTGGTCCGACCTTTGTTTCCTTGGCCATGCGCGTGGCGATTTCTACGGCTTCATCATAAAAGCTTGATTGAACCATCATACGTGTTGGTGCGTTGCACGACTGGCCAGAATTGCGGAAACACCGTGCCGCCCCATATTCAACGCCTTTGGCGCCAGCATCTTCAAAGATGATGTTAGCCCCTTTACCGCCGAGTTCTAACGAGACTCGTTTCAGCGTGTCGGCAGCAGATTTGGAAATCAGCTTGCCTGCGCGTGACGATCCCGTGAAGCTGATCATGTCGACGTCTGCGTGCGCAGATAGCTGCGATCCAACGCCGACGCCGTCTCCGTTCAACATGTTGAAGACGCCCGCCGGAAAACCTGCCTCGTCCATGAATTCAGCGAAGAGTAGACCTGAAAGCGGTGCGATTTCTGAGGGCTTTAGAACAGTCGTACACCCGACCGCAATTGCTGGAACGGCCTTTAGAACGATCTGGTTCATCGGCCAATTCCACGGCGTAATGAGGGCTGCGACCCCAATGGGTTCAAGAAGGGTTTTCTCGGTCGCCGTATAATCGCGTTCGAACTCAAACGTTTCAAACGCCTTAAGGAAGCCTTCAAGGTGCCAAGACCCAGCGCCAACCTGATTGATGCGCGACATCGCAATAGGAGCGCCCATTTCCATAGACATTGCCTGTGCCATTTCTTCAGCGCGGTCATTGTAAACTTCAAGAAGCTTTTTCAAGAGTGCAATTTTCTCGGATTTGGCCACAAAGGCCCAATCCGGGAAGGCCGCCTTTGCGGCGGCAACGGCCGCATCAGTATCTGCCTGATCCCCGAGCGAGATCACAGCACAGGTTTCTTCTGTAGAGGGGTTAATAACGTTGAAGTCGTTGGCCTTAGCGGGGGCGACCCACTGGCCGTTGATGTAGAAATCACGCTTTTCGAGCATATTATCCCTCTTTTGATCTGGGGTCCGTGGTGGAATTGTGTTCTGGCCAGTCTTATATCACCCTAGACAACACACAAGAAGGAGACCCGACATGGGACTGCGCATCAACGACACGATCCCGAATTTGACAGTTGAGACCGATCAAGGAAGCTTTGCGCTTCATGATTGGGTCGCCGACAGCTGGGCAATCTTGTTTAGCCACCCGAAAGATTTCACACCCGTTTGCACGACAGAATTCGGTGCCGTCGCCCAGTTGGCGAACGAATGGGACAAACGCGGCACGAAGGTGTTGGGCGTATCTGTAGACGGTGTTGAAGATCACAAGAAGTGGAAGAAAGACATCGAAGCGGTAGGCGGCGCGAAAGCGGGTTTTCCGATTGTGGCAGATGACGGTCTCGAGCTGGCGAAGGCCTTCGACATGTTACCTGCGGACGCCTATTTGCCGGACGGTCGCACACCAGCGCATTCCGCAACTGTGCGCAGTGTATTTATCATCGGACCAGATAAGCAACTCAAGCTATCTATGACCTATCCGATGAATGTTGGCCGCAATTTCGCAGAGGTTCTGCGCGCGCTTGATGGGCTCCAGACGGCTGCGAAAGAGAACGTCGCAACCCCAGCGAACTGGGAAGTCGGCCAAGACGTTGTTGTACCAACGGCCGTGTCTGACGCAGACGCGATCGCTAAATTCGGTGCTATTGAAACCAAGCTGCCCTATCTGCGTATGGCGAAACTACCGAAATAATCAAAGGATGGCGACGACGCTGTTTGAGCCTTGAAGGCTCAAATGCGCCCCGCCCGCCATCCCGTAAAAAAGGCCCCGCAATGATTGCGGGGCCTTTTTTTGGGCTGCAAATTCTAGGCGCTAGCGACGTCTAGGAAACCAGATTGGAACAAAAGACCTGCCGGGAAAGGACCGCTTCTATAGGCTGCGCCGATCAATTCCAATTTCTGTTGCCCCGTCTGCGCCTGCGACAACGGCTTTTCCGTAGCTCAACAGGACGAGAGTGAAGGTATCGATATATTCCGCCAGTGTTTTTCTTGATCGTTCCCATTCCCTGTCTGGCCAATTTGGAAAGATGGGACCCTGTTTGAGTCCGAGCCATCGGTTAAGGCAGGGGGGGAAAGGGATGTCAAAAGGCCCTGCATGATGCGGCGGAGCGAAGCCTTTGCGACAACAGGGCGTTTAATGCAGAACGGCACGAGTATTGAGGGGCACGCGATTATAAAGGTCCGAAATATGGCTGTTAACCAGACGCACGCACCCATTGGACACCGCGCTGCCAATCGTGCGAGGTGCATTTGTACCGTGAATGCGCAGGAACGTATCGCGCTGCCCGCTGAAGAGATAAAGCGCGCGCGCGCCAAGCGGGTTGTTGATGCCGCCCGGCATCCCGTCTTCATATTGTTGATAGGACCCTGGATCGCGTTCAATCATGTCCGGTGTCGGTGTCCAGCTTGGCCATTCTTTTTTGACGCGGATGACAAAATCCCCGCTTTCGTACAGGCCACGACGACCAATTCCGACGGCGTACTCAAGCGCAAGGCCAGGCCCCAACATCCAGTAGAGTTTGAAGGTTGACGGTTCCACGTGAATTTCGCCTGTCGCGTAGTCCCGATTAATCTGAACAACGCGGGGAAGTTGTGATTCAGGGACAAGGTACTGCGCACTGGCAGATGTGGCAGCGAAGCCGGCAGTCGCGGCGGAAGTTGTCAGAAAATTGCGGCGGGTAATCATGCTAGTCCCTCGTGAAAACGTTCTGTTGGAAAGATTATGCCCTGTCACATGCCAATTGAGCAAGGTTTTGCCGATCACGTGTTGGTCAGGTTTTCCAGACCCTTCATTAAATGAACGAAAAAGGCCCCGCTGTTTTCAGCGGGGCCGATGTTCTTTTGTTCAAGACGAAGCGTTTAGTCTTCGGTTTTTTCTTCTGGCTTGGCTTCTTCACCAGTTTCCTGATCGACCACTTTCATGGACAGGCGCACCTTGCCACGGTCGTCAAAGCCCAACAGCTTGACCCAAACATCCTGACCTTCTTTGAGAACATCGGATGGGTGGTTCAGGCAACAGGGCTTCGACATTGTCTGGCGATGCTGCTAGGC
>CAYOSK010000100.1:0-10625 GCA_964406585.1 uncultured Octadecabacter sp.
CCCCGAGCGCATGTCACCGCGCCAGGCCTGGCAGGCGATCATGAAAGCGATGCCGGAAAACGCGATGATGTCTTCGGATATCGGCAACAACTGCGCAATCGGCAACGCCTACCCGTCGTTCAACGAAGCACGCAAATATTTGGCACCGGGTTTGTTTGGCCCATGTGGTTACGGCCTGCCGTCCATCGTTGGTGCGAAAATTGGCAAGCCCGATGTGCCTGTGGTTGGTTTTGCCGGTGACGGCGCCTTCGGTATTTCCGTGAACGAGCTGACGGCGATTGGCCGTGGTGAATGGCCTGCGATCACGCAGATCGTGTTCCGCAACTACCAGTGGGGTGCGGAAAAGCGAAATTCGACGCTTTGGTTTGACGACAACTTCGTTGGCACCGAATTGGACGAAGGCGTTTCCTACGCCGGTATCGCCAATGCTTGTGGCCTGAAGGGCGTCGTTGCCCGCACTCAGGACGAACTCACAGAAGCGCTGGCGACGGCTATCAAAGACCAGATGGAGAACGGCGTGACCACGCTGATCGAAGCCATGATCAACCAAGAACTGGGTGACCCATTCCGTCGTGACGCCATGAAGAAACCTGTCGAAGTGGCCGGTATTTCCAAGGACGATATGCGCCCGCAAACGGTCGCGTAATCACGCTTGAAAGATACGGCCGAGGCAGGGACACTCCTTGCCTCGGCCAATTAATTTTCTAAGGGGACCTCATGAACTTTTTGTCGGACGCAGTGGCGATCCCCCCTTCGGGCATCATTAAACTTGCACAAGATGCGCCATCACCGCGGGTTGCAATAGCGCGCGCTGGTGCGCCCTTACCCATGATGGCCGCAAAAGAAGCCACAGAAGCCAATATGATGGTCCCGATCTTCACTGGCGAACGCCACATGATCGAAGACGAGGCCGCGAAGCTGGACTGGGATATCTCTGGCTTTGAGTTGATCGAGGCAGAAGGCGAGATCGCGTCTGGCATGGCCGCCGCCAAGGCTTGCGGCGAAGGCCGCGCCGACGTGTTGATGAAAGGCCAGCTTCACACAGATAATTTCATGCGTGCCGCCGTTTCACGAGACAATGGATTGCGCACAGGCAAACGTTTCGTCCATATTTTTCACATCACAACTCCGGATGGCACGCGATCCATTACAATCAGCGATGCCGCTGTGAACGTGAACCCCAACCTCGACACCCGCAAAGACGCAACCTCCGAGGTGGTCGACCTTCTCCACAAAATAGGCACTCCTCGCCCAAAGGTCGCATTCTTGTCGGCAACTGAATCCGCAATCGAATCCGTTCCATCGTCAATGGAAGCGCAAGAGCTTTGCGATTGGGCTAAAGAAAACATTGAAGGCGCGGATTTTTCCGGCCCATTGGCGTTTGACCTGATCATGTCGCCTAAGGCCGTTGCTGCCAAAAAACTGACGGATGATCCCGTTGCGGGACAGGCGGATGCCATCATCGTGCCAGACATCGTTTCGGGCAATGCATTGTTTAAATCATTTGTCTATTTGGCCGGTGGCTGCGCAGGCGGTATCGTGATGGGGGCCAAAGTGCCCATCTTGTTGACGTCACGCGCAGATCCTTCTTCTGCACGGCTGTCCTCCATCGCACTCGGTGCAATTATGGCGGCTGGCTAGGCATGATACTTGTCGTCAACGCAGGTTCTAGTTCGATCAAGGTCGCGGTTTTTTCGCCTGACCTGACCGAACAGCTTGCAGGCCAGGTCAGCGGCATCGGCGGCGCCTTGGCGCATATCGAACTTGGCGCTGATGACAAAGATATTGCGGCGCCGGATCATACGACGGCCCTTACAGCAATTCTGGCATCACTGACGTCACAAGGCATCACGCCCGATCGATTGACCGCTGCAGCGCACCGGGTCGTGCATGGCGGTACATCGCTTGTCGCACCGTGCCGCATCGACGACGATGTGATCGCGGGGATCGAGGCCGCGACGCCTTTGGCACCTTTGCACAACCCAAACAACCTAGCCGGGATCCGCGCGCTCCAGGCCCTAGCGCCGGATTTGCCCCAATTCGCGTCCTTTGGAACCGCATTTCATGCAACAAACCCGGACGTTGCAACGGCCTATGCCATTCCAAAAGACGACCGCGCTATGGGTATTCGGCGCTATGGGTTTCACGGGCTAAGTTATGCGTGGATTGTGACCCAGTTTGGCGATGCATTGCCGGACCGTCTTTTGGCCTTTCACCTTGGCTCTGGCGCATCGCTGTGCGCGATCAAGGCGGGCAACTCAGTGGCCACGTCGATGGGGTATTCGCCGCTGGATGGGCTGACGATGGGCACACGATCCGGCGCAATAGATGGGATGGCTGTGCTGCGGATGGCCGAAACACACGGCGCAGACGAAACATCGCGGCGGCTGAACAAGCATTCCGGCCTTAAGGGGCTGGGTGGGTCCAATGACATGCGTTTGTTATTGGCGGCGGACACGGATGACGCCCGCTTTGCTGTCGATCATTTTTGTTACTGGGCGGCGCGGCATGCCGGATCGGCAATGGTTGCGATGGGCGGCGTGGACGCCGTGGCCTTTACCGGCGGCATCGGCCAAAACAGCGCCGACATACGCGACCGGATCATGGCGCACCTTGCATTTCTTGGCGACGTGCCGGTGCATGTCGTTGAGACCCAGGAAGAACGGCAGATCGCGCTGGATGCACAGACACTGGGGGCCGCATGATGGATTGGCTTCTGAACACCACTGATCTGACGCAAAACGAATTCATGATCCTCGTTGGGCTGACGACATTGGCCGGAATTGTCCGCGGATTTTCTGGGTTTGCGCTGTCTGCGATGGTCATGGCAACCGCCGTGATCATTCTGCCGCCAATAGAACTGATCCCGATGCTGTGGTGGCTCGAAATGTCGGCATCTGTTCTGATGCTTAGAAACGGCTGGGCAGAAGCGGATCGCAAGATGACATACGGCCTTGTGATTGGTGCTTTGGTCGGCTGGCCAATTGGCTTGGGCCTGACTTTATCGTTGCCCGTTGACGCATCCAAAGCCTTGGCGCTGAGTGTGATTGTCGTGCTTGCCGCAACGCAGCTGGCCAAAGTACGCCTTGATTTCTTGGCGTCGCGCGGTGGGCTATATGGCACAGGGATTGTCGCAGGCATCGTTTCTGGTGTGGCACATGTCGGTGGCATGGTCGTTGCGTTTTACGTACTCGCCGCCGACAAGCCCGCGCGCGTGATGCGTGCATCCCTTGTGCTTTATCTTTTCCTTGGATCGGCCAGTTCAATGGTCGTTCTAATGCTGTTTGGGGTCATGGATTTTTCCGGCATCACGCGCGGACTTACCTTTGCCATTCCGACCATGATTGGCGTTCTACTTGGCCAGCAATTGTTCACCGAACGCTTGGCGCCCTATTATCGTCCTGTTTGTCTTCTTCTTTTAATTGGTCTTGCCACGATCGGCTTGGCCCGCACGCAACTTAGCTAAAAGGTCACCGTCATGCCCAAAGACCAGCCAATTCTTGATACATCGCCCAAAGTATCTGATGAGGTCCGAAAAACGACCTGCTACATGTGTGCGTGCCGGTGTGGCATCAACGTCCACATGAAAGACGGCAAGGTCGCCTATATCGAAGGCAACAAAGACCACCCCGTGAACCAAGGCGTTTTGTGCGCCAAAGGCAGCGCGGGCATCATGCAAGTCAACGCCCCATCGCGGCTCAAGGCGCCGCTCAAGCGCGTCGGCCCGCGGGGATCAGGCGAATTCGAAGAAATTTCATGGGACGAGGCCCTAACAATCGCAGCCGATTGGCTGGCGCCTGTGCGCGAAGACGACCCATCCAAGCTTGCGTTCTTTACGGGTCGTGACCAATCCCAATCCTTCACATCTATGTGGGCACAGGCATTCGGTACGCCCAACTACGCAGCACACGGCGGGTTTTGTTCGGTCAACATGGCCGCAGCGGGCATCTACACGATGGGCGGCGCGTTTTGGGAATTTGGCCAGCCCGATTGGGACAACACAAAGATGTTCGTGCTGTTTGGTGTTGCAGAAGACCACGACAGCAACCCGATCAAAATGGGCATCGGCAAGATCAAGGCACGGGGCGCGCGCGTTGTTGGCGTGAACCCGATCCGATCCGGGTACAATGCCGTTGCCGATGATTGGGTCGGAATCACACCGGGCACGGATGGGTTGTTGATAATGGCATTGATCCACGAGCTATTTAAAGCCGGCAAACTGGATCTCGAATACTTGGCCCGGTTCACGAACGCGTCTTGCATTGTGAACGAAGACCCTAAGTCGGATCAGAATGGATTGCTGCTGCGCGATGACAACGGCGAACCATTGGTCATTGACAAAATCACCGGACAGCTTGCGCCGTGGAACGGGCAAGGCGTAGAACCCGACCTTGGCGCCACACATCGCACCGCGGGTGTTACACACAGACCCGTATTCCATTTGATGGCTGATCGTTTTCTTGATCCGCAATACGCGCCGGAAAACGTCGCGGATGCGACCGGCATTTCAGCGGACCGCATCAAACGATTGGCGGCCGATATGGCGCGCGTGGCCTTTGACGAAGAAATCGTAATTGATCAAGAATGGACAGATTTCCGGGGCAAAAAACACGACAAAATGGTGGGTCGCCCTGTTTCGATGCATGCTATGCGCGGAATTTCTGCGCATTCCAACGGGTTCCAAACCTGTCGTGCGCTTCACACGCTTCAGATCATTCTTGGGGCGGTCGAAACTCCCGGCGGGATGCGGTTCAAACCGCCCTACCCGAAACCGGCAACCGCCCATCCCAAACCACATGGCAAAGTGACACCGGGTGCGCCGCTGAACGGACCGCACCTTGGGTTTACCCATGGGCCAGATGATCTGATGCTGCACGAAGACGGATCAGCGATCCGCATCGACAAAGCGTTCACATGGGAAAACCCTCTGAGTTCGCACGGTATGATGCATATGGTGATTTCCAACGCCCATGCGGGTGATCCCTACAAAATTGATACGCTGTTCATGTATATGGCAAATATGTCGTGGAATTCGTCGATGAACACATCGGCGGTTATGGATATGTTGACCGACAAGGACGACGAAACCGGCGACTATGTGATCCCGCGGATCATATATTCGGATGCATATAGTTCTGAAATGGTCGCGTTTGCGGATTTAATCCTGCCCGACACGACCTATTTGGAACGTCACGACTGCATCTCTTTGTTGGACCGCCCAATTTCCGAAGCAGATGCCGTCGCAGACGCGATCCGCTGGCCGGTTGTCGAACCGGATCGGGATGTACGCGGTTTCCAATCCGTTCTGTGCGAACTGGGCGCCAAACTCAATTTGCCCGGCTTTGTGAACGACGACGGCAGCCAAAAATACGATGACTACGCAGATTACATCACCAACCACATCCGACGACCCGGCGTCGGACCGCTGGCCGGGTGGCGAATGGGTGAAAATGGCGTCACCGAAGGGCGTGGTGATCCCAATGACGCCCAATTAGACGCCTACATCGAAAACGGTGGGTTTTGGCAATCGCACGTCCCCGCAGAGGCAGCGTATTACAAACCCTTCAACATGGCCTACCAAGATTGGGCCGTGAAGATGAGCTTTTATGACAGCCCACAGCCCTATATTTTCACGCCCTATGTAGAACCGCTGCGTCGGATGCAACTTGCCGCGGAAGGGCACGGGCGCGTCCAGCCGCCCGATCACCTACGCCAGCAAGTCAAAGACACGATGGACCCGTTGCCGATCTGGTATGCCCCGTTGTCTGACAACGGCACCGATTGCGACGAATATAATGTCCACGCACTTACACAGCGGCCAATGGCAATGTATCACAGCTGGGGAACCCAAAACGCATGGTTGCGCCAAATCCACGGTGTGAACCCGCTGTATGTGCCGACCAAAATTTGGCAACAGCACGGGTTTGTAGATGGCGATTGGGCCAAAGTGTCCAGCCCCAGCGGCGTGATAACAGTGCCCGTCGCCCATATGGCCGCGCTGAATGAAAACACCGTGTGGACGTGGAATGCCATTGGCAAGCGCAAAGGCGCATGGGCGCTAGACGATGATGCACAGGAAACCACGAAAGGGTTCTTGCTCAACCATTTGATTCACGAACTTATGCCAGAAAAGGGCGATGGTATGCGTTGGTCCAATTCGGATCCGATTACCGGCCAAGCCGCTTGGTTCGATTTACGAGTCAAAATTGAAAAGGTGCAAGCCCCCAAAGGCGCGCAATCCCAGCCCGCTGCCCCACCGCAAAAATCCCCTGTGGCGAAAGGCCCTGCATCCCAAGCCTGGAAGGTCGGCAAATGAACAAAACACTCGCTTTGATCTTTGCAGCCCTTGCGCTGATGATTGGCAGTTTCATCTGGTTCGTCGCCACATGGGACGCAAGCCGCGAAGACCCGATCAGCCAGAACCGACACATCCAAACAGGGGCCACAACATGACAACCCTTCCGACCTCAACCGACAAGAAACTAGGCCTTGTGATCGATCTGGACACCTGCGTGGGCTGCCACGCATGTGTTATCTCTTGCAAAGGCTGGAACACGGAAAATTATGGCGCACCCTTGTCTGATCAAAACCCCTATGGGGCTGAACCGTCAGGCACATTTCTTAATCGCGTTCATTCCTATGAAATTCAGCCCGAGGCAGCCCCCGCACAGCTGATCCATTTTCCGAAATCTTGTTTGCATTGCGAAGATGCACCCTGCGTGACCGTTTGCCCAACCGGCGCGAGCTACAAACGCGTGGAAGACGGGATCGTGTTGGTTAACGAACAAGACTGCATTGGCTGTGGACTGTGCGCGTGGGCCTGCCCCTATGGTGCCCGCGAAATGGACGCCGAAGAAAAGGTCATGAAAAAATGCACCCTGTGTGTTGATCGGATCTATAACGAAAACTTGCCAGAAGAAGACCGTGAACCGGCCTGTGTGCGCACCTGCCCCGCCGGCGCGCGCCACTTCGGTGATTTCGCCGATCCAGACAGCAACGTTTCTACACTGACCCGGGAACGGGGCGGAATGGATTTGATGCCCGAAATGGGAACCAAGCCTGTGAACAAATATTTACCGCCGCGTCCCAAAGACCGTGACCGGTCTGAGGATGTCGATATCCTCGCGCCGTTCCTTGAACCTGTCGCACAAGAAGCAACAGGATTCCTCGGTTGGCTCGATAAGGCCCTTGAATCCATGCCGGGAGGATCAAAATAATGCATCCTGCACCTTCAGTTATTTTATTTTCGACCCTGTCTGGCCTTGGCTTTGGCCTTTTGGCGTTTCTTGGCTTTGGCATGCCGTCCCCAACAGGGCTGATGGCATTCGTATGGTTCACCATTGCCTATCTATTGGCCGTAGGTGGATTGATCGCATCGACCTTTCACCTTGGGCATCCTGAACGCGCGCTAAAGGCGTTCAAACAATGGCGGTCCAGCTGGTTGTCGCGCGAAGGCATTTGTGCCGTCGTCGCGTTGTTGGTGATGGCTGTCTATGGATTTGGGGCCGTGTTCCTAAAAACCCACTGGGGATTGATCGGTGGAATTGGCGCGCTTTTGTCTATTGGCACCGTGTTCACGACGTCGATGATCTACACCCAGATCAAAACAGTGCCCCGTTGGCACAACATCACGACACCTATCATGTTTCTAAGCATTTGCATTGCTGGTGGCGCGCTGTTGGCGGGCCAAGTATCGCTGGCGCTGCCACTGCTCGTGATCGCAGGTTTGGCGCAGGTCGCCCATTGGGTTCTCGGCGATAAGGCTTTGGCCGGTTCGGGCACGACCATCGCAACGGCGACGGGCCTTGGCGCGCGCGGGGACGTGCGCGCATTTGAACCGCCGCACACAGGGACAAATTATCTGCTGAAAGAATTCGTCTTTGTCGTGGGCCGCAAACATGCAGCCAAGCTACGTCTTCTTGCGATTGTGTTGATGGTCGGCTTGCCTTTGGTTCTGCTGTTGATCAGCCCCGGTCATGTCACGGGCGGCATTGCGGTGATCAGCCATTTGGTCGGCGTATTTGCTGCAAGGTGGCTGTTCTTTGCTGAGGCTGAACATGTGGTCGGATTGTACTACGGCAAACGCTAATCTTATCATTCGAATGTGAAAGGGCGGGTCATTCACCCGCCCTTTTGTTTAACATGTCAGCCTTCAATCAGCTGCGGATGCGCATTTCTGTTTCGGCATCAAAAAGGTACACACGCTTTTCTTCGAACGTCAGCCCAACCATCTGGCCTTCGGTCACACGATCATCGCCGCGTTCTTCGACGACGATCCGTTCACCGCTTTCTGCGACAAGATAAGCATAGCTCACCCCACCTAAGCTCTCGGTAAGATCAACGCGTAAGGCATCGCCGGACTGATCGATCACAAGATGTTCAGGACGCAGGCCGACACTGACCGCTTTACCTTTGTAGGCAGGGGCAACACCAACTGACACGGATGTTTTCAGTGCCGGGATTTCAACAGCCCCATTGCCAATTGTTCCGTCCATGAAATTCATCGCTGGCGATCCGATAAAGCCCGCAACAAATTTGTTGTCCGGGTCCCGATACAGATCCATCGGCGCACCAACCTGTTCAATATGACCAAGACGCAGCACAACGATTTTGTCCGCCAATGTCATCGCTTCGACCTGATCATGCGTCACGTAGATCATCGTGGCGCCGATTTCTTTGTGCAGGCGCGCGATTTCGACCCGCATTTCAACCCGCAATTCAGCATCTAGATTGGACAACGGTTCGTCGAACAAAAACACTTCGGGGCCGCGAACAATCGCACGGCCAATCGAAACACGTTGACGTTGCCCCCCCGACAGGGCTGCAGGTTTGCGCGAAAGGTATTCATCCAGCTTCAAAATGCGAGATGCTTCGGCGACCTTTTCATCGATCTCTTTCTTGGGGTGCTTGTTCATTTTCAAGCCAAACCCCATGTTTTCTTTCACCGTCATATGCGGATAAAGCGCGTAGGTCTGGAACACCATTGCAACGCCGCGCTCGGACGGATCCATCGCTGTTACATCGCGTTCACCGATGCTCATGGTGCCGGCTGTTGTTTCTTCAAGCCCCGCGACCATGCGCAACAGCGTGGATTTACCACAGCCAGACGGGCCAACGAATACACAGAATTCCCCGTCCTCGATTTCAAGGTCGATCCCGTGGATCACCTGCACGTCACCGTACTTTTTGATTACACTGTTCAATGTTACGCCAGACATGGTTTTGAACCTTCCTTAGGAATTGTGAGCCGTCGCCGGAAAATGCCACGACGCTGCTTCTTTCGCGATGGCACTGGCCGTGGTCGCGATGCGAGGGACGAGGCTTTCTAGCCCCGCGAGGTTTGTGCGGGTCGTCGTGCTGGTCACAGAGAGTGCCCCAATCACGCGGTGATTGTCGGTCAACACGGGTACTGCTACGCAAATGATACCCGGTTCGTGTTCTTCACGGTCAAAACCATACCCGTTTGCGCGGATATCGCTGAGTTCAGAACGCAGGCTTTGTGCGCTGGTGTGCGTGTTTTCCGTAAACTTATGATAGCTTTGTTGGCCCATCACGGCCTTTAATTCTTCTTCTGGCAAATAGGCCAACATCGCTTTGCCCACGCCAGTGCAATAGGCGGGGCCAACTTTTCCAGATTGACTATACATTTGAACCGGGTCGGCCGCGTTGCGTTTGTCCACATAGATCACTTGCGCATTGTCCAGCTGGGCCAGATGAACAGTTTCACCGACCTCTGCGCTGAGCCGGTCAAGATGCTTGACGGCGATGGGCGCAAGGGATGCTGTCTGCCAGGCGGCGTGCGCCAAACGAACCAAACGCACACCGGGGGCATAGGTGCCGCGGTCTGGATCAAATGCCAACATGCCTTGATTGGTAAGCGTTTGAACAAATCGGTATAACGTCGCCTTCGGGAACGGGGACGCGTCTATAAGTTCGGAAAATCGAACCGGGCGACCAAACATGGCCACCTGATCCAATACTTCTAACGCTTTCCCGACTGTACCGTCACCTGACGCGGTCATCACCTTCTCCCATTTGCTAAGGTCCTCCAACCTTGCTGTTGACAAGCATGGGCGATTCGAGATTAAATTTCAATATTCAAAACCAAGTTTCAAATAATGAAACTACTCGATTATTGAGACTCGGTAAGTTGGAAGCTAAGGGAGGAAACCATGCATTCCACAATTAAGGCGACCGTCGCGTCGCTCGCTTTGGGTGTCGCAACGACATCCGCATTTGCAGACGGCCACGCGCTGTCTGGTGATCTTCGGATCGTATCTGACATGTCCAACCCTGCGCCACGCGCAGTTATGGAAGGTCTTGTCGCTGGTTTCGGTGAACAGCACCCTGACCTGAATATTGAACTTGAGATCGTCGATCGCGAAGCGTGGAAAACACAGATCCGCAACGCGCTGACCGCGAACGCACCAGACGTTGTGAACTGGTATGCTGCGACACGTATGACACCATACGTCGATGCTGGCCTGTTCATGGACATCTCTGATTTGTGGGACGAGCCTGCGATGGCCGACCTTGCATCCACCAAAGGTGCGATGACACTGAACGACGCGCAGTGGGGCGTGCCTTACACGTACTACCAGTGGGGCGTTTACTACCGCAAAGAC
>CAYOSK010000101.1:0-10578 GCA_964406585.1 uncultured Octadecabacter sp.
CGACGCAGCGCAACCATCTTCAGCAGCCCACGGCGGCCATGGTTGTCTTTCTTGTGGGTCTTAAAATGCTCAGTCAGGGTGGTGATGCGGGATGTAAGGATTGCGACTTGCACTTCGGGCGAACCTGTGTCGCCTTCTTTGATCGCAAATTCTTTCATCAAGCGTGCTTTTTCTTCAGCTGTAATCGACATCGGGGTCTCCTTGGTTAAGGGTGAATGGCGCAAGCCGGGATGTCGTCCAGCAAGGCCCGTGGAGGGTGATCTGACCGTTCAAAGGTGCAGATGCGGGCGTATAGGAAGATTCTATTGCAAAAGCAAAGAAATAATAGGGCAGTGAATTTAGACGGTCGTCTGGCTCACCAGCTGAACATCGCCCACATCGAAACTAGACACCCCATATAAAGACGCGACCGCTGTGCCGTCGGCAAGAAGCGTCAAGCCTGTCGATGTTACCTCGGTCGTCAAAACAGGTTCGATGTCAGCATAATTCAGTATCAAGGTGTCACCAGACTCGTAGTCCATGATCGACACGACACCATCTACTATTTCGAATGTATCTTCATCAGTGCCGCCCGACATCACGTCGCCGTCATTCCCAATGAGATGATCACGGCCTTCGCTGCCATTCAGATAGTCGCGTTCGGCCGTGGTTTCACCAGTGACGCCATCAATCACGTCATTGCCTTCGCTGCCTTGCAACATGTCGCGCCCCGCCCCACCGATGAGCGTGTCATCGCCGTAACCGCCAAGCAGTTCGTCGTCATCATACCCGCCATCCAAAATGTCCGCGCCGGATCCGCCATGCAGCGTATCATCGCCCGCATCACCAATCAGTATGTCGTCGCCAAGGTAGCCCGCAACCTGATCGTCGCCATCTCCGCCGTTCATATGGTCATTGCCATCTTCACCATGCATCTGGTCTGCACCGTCACCACCTGTCAGAACATCGTCACCAGCAGCGCCGTTTATATAGTCGCTACCCTCGGCCCCCTCCAATGTGTCGTCATCGTCTGTACCCGACAAAACATCACCTTGGCTTAATGGCGGCAGATCGAGTTCGTCTAAAAGATCGGGCCAATCATCAGGCATGTCTTCCTTTGGCTCCGGTGTGGCATCTGCCTCGGTGTTGTCAGGCTCTGCGCCTGTCATGCCGACAAAGGCGGTTCCAGCAAGGGCAAGTCCGACAAGGCCGAGAAGGGCAAGCATATTAGGACGCTTTCTGTTGGCCAAACCGAAACAGGGGTTAGGTCTGGCTGGGGTGACGGTAGGACTCGACCATACACCAAACTGCCCCCAGAATGGTTGAAAAACAGTGCAATTGGTTAATGGTCTGGCTTGGCCTTAAGGAGTCCATAGCATCGGCGTCTGAGTGTACGCGATGTAAAGCGGATGTTTTGGATGGCCTGCTTTGCTCAGTCCTAGATGAAAAAGTGATGCACCCATCGCACGTAAAATTTCTTCGATCTGTGGCCCGCGCCCGCGATGTTCCCCGTGCGTCCCCCATGCACAGATCGTTTGGTCTGCCCATGTTAAGGCATCAAGAATGGTATCATCGTTGGTAGGACCAACCGGATCATCTACCTTTCGCATCGCGCGCGGATCTGTATCTCGCCATGCGAAAATATTGGTGACGCGAAATCCACCAAACCCCAGTGCGCGCGCGCGCCTTTCGCATCGTTCAACTGTGGGGTCATTTTGAACTTCGGTGGCCGTTGACGGGTTCAACATACAAAATTGAACCTTGCGACCCGCAGGATTCCAAACACGGGTCAGCGAATAGCGGTACTTTTCGCAGTCGGAATAGACTGCAGTCGAAGGTGCGTCGCCTTTGGTGTGTGTCCGGGTGATCATAAAACGTTTATGCAGAAGAGCCCAAGAATGTGCTAGAGTGATGGAACAAACAGAAAGGAAAAACTATGCAGCTGGGTGCGTTTTCAATTTCTTTGTCAGTTAAGGATCTGACTAAATCCATTACCTTTTACGAACAGTTAGGCTTTGCGCATTTCGCAGGCGATCAGGAACATGGCTACGTTATCATGAAAAACGGTGAGGCTTTGGTCGGATTGTTCCAAGGTATGTTTGAGGGCAACATGCTGACGTTTAACCCGGGCTGGGACCATTCAGCCCAAAATTTCGACCCATTTGATGATGTGCGTGAAATCAAGGCGGCCATGATCAAAGCGGGGCACCAAATATCGCAAGAAACGGGTGAAGCGTCTGGCCCGGGGTCATTTTCGGTGACGGACCCAGACGGCAATGTCATTCTTGTTGACCAGCACCGCTAGCGGACAAAAACGCGTGTTGGATGCAGCTCCCCCGATTTGAAAATTCCCACTGCGATGGCCTGATCACCGTTGGCGGCCCAGCATTCTTCGCCGTATTCTACATCACCCATCACAATAGCTGGGTTTCCATTGCGTAGTTTGGTTACGCTGGCATCGGGACAATGAACGCGAGGGAGATCGTCAAGTCCGGCCTCAAGCGGGAGGATGAGTGGATCAAGCGCATCTGTTTTTGCGTTTTGGTCCAATTGTTCGATCGTTACCCCATCCTTTGCTTCAAAAGGGCCTGACCAAGTACGCCGCAGGTTTCGCACATGTCCAAAGCACCCCAAGGCATCACCGAGATCGCGGGCAATAGAGCGCACATAGCCGCCTTTTCCGCAGGTCATTTCAAGGGTGACGTGGTCGTCGTCTGGGCGGTCAATCAAAAGCAGCTCTTCGACCCATAGCGGGCGCGCCGCAATTTCAAAATCCTCACCATCGCGGGCGCGTTTATAGGCACGCTCGCCGTCAATTTTAACAGCTGAAAAGGCCGGCGGAATTTGCATGATGTCGCCGACAAATTGGCCGAGCTGGGCTTTGATGTCTTCATCCGTCGGTCGATTGGCGGATTCATCAGTAATTTCGCCTTCGGCGTCATCGGTGTTGGTTTTCTGACCAAGGCGCACGGTAAATGTGTAAGCCTTGAGCGCATCAGTGATCCACGGCACCGTTTTTGTCGCCTCGCCCAATGCAACAGCCAAGACGCCGGTGGCTTCTGGGTCAAGGGTGCCCGCATGCCCCGCTTTTTTGGCATCTAGCGCCCAGCGAACCTTATTTACGACAGAGGTTGACGTAATCCCGGCCGGTTTGTCGACCACAAGCCAACCGTGCAGGTCGCGTCCTTTGCGTTTACGTGCCATTTGGCCTCCGGTGTTGGATTAGGCGGGCGGGTTAGTCTGCCGATGCGCCGCCGTCAAGGACGCCGACAATCGGTCCAAGCTGCCAGCCGAAATCGGAACGGCCAATTTCAGGGGCAAACAACCTGCTTATTTTGCCATCAAAGAACAATGCGTTCGGCAGGCCGAGGTAGTCTTTGAAAAGGGTCCCAAAGTCATAGAAATTCACGGCTTCGTTGGAAATTGCGAAAACGGCGATTGAACCGTCAGCGTCGGTGCCGACGCCGTTCCGGATAAAGCGGCTATCGCTTCCTTGAATGAAACGAGGATGAAGCGCGCCGTCAATCACCAGCATAGGGCCGGATTGTGTGGCATGGGTACAGTTTGGTCGTTCATCAAGATAGGCGAGTGTTTCGAGCACACGATAGGTATCGCTGATGCAGAATATTCCGTTGGGAAGCAGGCCAAAATTACCGGGACCTGCCGAAGAAATGACGCGCATTTCTTCGGTTCCATCTTCGATGTAATGCCCAACGGGATCGCGATCTTCGTGATACATCCCCGCATTCATGGCGAAGGCCAAAGGACGGCCGGTATGGGTTTCGACCCGATCAAATCCACCCAATATGTTGCCGTCCGAATCGCGCAAGAAAAGTTGCAGATCATCGTCTAATTTGACTTCGCAGATGGTATAGGACGCGCCGCGATGCTCTATATCTTCACACGTAACCGCCGTCGCAGGCGACGCCAGCAGTATAAGTCCTGCTAGCCAGCGCATTGCTATTCTTCCTCGTCAGTATTGGGCGTCGCGATGTCTTGGGCGACACGATCTTCGGCGAACATTGCGCGGGTCTGATCCATCCGGTCATACATATCATCGATCCGGAACCGCAAATCGGGCGTCGCGCGCAATTTCATGCCGCGTGAAATCAGGTGTCTCAATTCGCCTTTGTTGCGCGCGAGTGCGGCAATTGCGGCGTCCGCATCTTTCCCACCCAGTGGCAGGACAAAACAAGTCGCGATAGATAAATCTGGCGTCATGCGCACTTCGCCAACGGTGATAGACATGCGTTGCAGGTCATCATCATGAACCTCGCCGCGCTGCAACACTTCGGATAGGGATCTTCGGATGACTTCGCCGACACGCAGTTGTCGTTGCGACGGGCCGTCCTTGCCTTGGAATCTGTTCTTTGCCATGGGGTGCATGTAAGCAGATGGGGCGCATTTGCCAAGCAGGACCGAAAGGGCACGACATGAGTGACACTCCAGGCATCGTTATCACAGGTGGATCAGGCCGTATGGGGCAAATGCTGATCAGCGCTGTTTTGGCATCGGACGCGTGTCGATTGGTCGGCGTACTTGAACGCGACGGACACGATTGGATCGGGCGTGATGTTGGTGCCGCGATGGGTGGCGCGGATATTGGTGTAATGGTCAGTGACGATCCAGTTGCAACCTTTGCAAAGGCGCAGGCCGTCATTGATTTCACTGCGCCAGCCGCGACCGTTGCATTCAGCGAACTGGCTGCGCAGGCACGCGCGGTTCATGTGATCGGAACAACAGGTCTATCGGACGATGATATCGCCGCGCTTGAACGTGCGGCCCATCACGCGGTGATCGTTCGGGCCGGTAATATGTCGCTAGGGGTGAATTTGTTGGTTCAGTTGACCAAAAAGGTCGCGGCTGCACTCGACGAAGATTTTGATATCGAAGTGATCGAAGCGCATCATCATCACAAGGTCGATGCACCATCCGGCACGGCATTGATGTTAGGTGAAGCCGCTGCCGAGGGGCGTGGCGTTTCTCTGAGGGATGTAAGCGATTCTGGCCGTGACGGCATAACGGGCGCGCGGAACCGTGGCGATATCGGGTTCAGCGCGATTCGTGGCGGTGATATTGTGGGGGAACACGATGTTCTGTTTGCAGCTGCGGGCGAGCGGATTAAGCTCACTCATATCGCGACAGATCGTGCCATTTTCGCGCGGGGCGCCCTGAAAGCCGCACTATGGGGGCAAACGCAAAAACCCGGTGCGTATGATATGTTTGATGTTTTGGGTTTGAACAACGATTGAACCGATTGGCGTTTTTGTCCGTATCAAAACATAGATACAACGACGGAGGCCACCAATGGTTCGTTTTCTTGCCCTTGCACTTGTTGCGATCGCAACCGTGTTTCCCGGTGTCGCTGCTGCCTATGAACGCATCAGCGATCGGTCTGAATTTGTAGATACCGTACGTGGAAAAGAACTGCGGATCGGACTGTATGGGCTTACGATCAATGTGCGCGAAAACGGGTCTATTGATGGGCGCGCTGCGGGCTGGGACATTACCGGCAGTTGGTCATGGGAAAACGGTTACTTTTGCCGAGACATGGATTGGTCCGGCTATCCGATTGAATACAATTGCCAATTGGTTGAATTGAGCGGCGACCGGATCAGGTTCACCGTGGATCAAGGGGCAGGCGACGATGCGGTTCTGCGCATCCGATAAACAAACCCTCAATCTTAGAAATCCACGGCTATTCCCTTTTTCTCCCAGTCGCCGAACCGGACGGGCTCTGGTCCGTCGCGGCCACCAAGTTCGTTTGGCAAATCCAGTTCTTTTGCGTTTTGTCGGCGTTCCTTTGCCTCAGCAAGGGCGCGTTTGGCAGCGGGGGGCAGGTCTTTGGGCGTTTCAGGCATGTCGTCTCCTTGCGCGGTCTATGATCCTGATATACCCCGCGCAGATCATTCGCCAAGGGGGTATAGATGTCGCAGCAACAAGGTCTCGGTCCACGCAAGGCCGCGCTGTTCCTTTTGGATCAGGTCACAAGCGAAGGCAAACTGCTGCCCGAGTTGATCGGCGAAGGGGCGCTGCAACACTTGTCCGCCGAAGATCGGGCGCGGGCACAGCGTTTGGCGACACAGACCTTGCGCGGTTTGGCGCGTGCGGATCGCATGTTGGCCCGTTTCTTGCAAAAGACACCGCCAGAATCTGTGCGCAACGTGCTGCGCCTATGTACGACAGAATTGGTCAGCGGCGAAGCTGCCCATGGCGTCGTAAATGCGGGTGTTGAATTGGTTGCGGCCAACAAACGTACCCAATCCATGAAGGGTTTGGTGAATGCGGTTCTGCGCAAGGTCGCCAAAGAAGGCCCTGAAGGTTGGAACAAGCTTGCCAAACCTCACATTCCGGGATGGCTGCGCAGCCCGCTAAAAGAGGCATATGGCAATAATACTGTCATCGCGATGGAAGCGGCACATTTCGCGGGCGCACCCCTTGATCTGACTGCAAAATCGGATCCACAGGCTGTCGCTGATGCCGTTGGAGGCACTGTTCTATCCAACGGCAGTGTGCGGGTTCAAAATGCTGGTCAGGTGTCGGCCCTGCCGGGGTACGACGCAGGCGATTGGTGGGTTCAGGACGCCGCCGCCGCGTTTCCAGTGACGATCTTGGCCCCGCGCGAAGGTGAAAATGTGCTTGATTTATGCGCGGCACCGGGTGGGAAGACGATGCAAATCGCTGCGGCGGGCGCCCAGGTTGCGGCCCTTGATTCATCCGTGGGCCGCATGATTCGCGTCAAAGAGAACCTGAAACGTGTTGGATTGACGGCGAAGACAGTCACGTCAGATGTGTTTGATTTCAAGGTAAGCGGCTTTGACGCAATTCTACTTGATGCGCCATGTTCTGCGACTGGAACGATCCGCCGCCACCCCGATTTACCATATGCCAAAGACGGGTCCGAATTTCAGGCGTTGATTGATCAGCAGGCCCGTATGATTGATCACGCCCTAACGCTGTTGAAACCCGGCGGTCGATTGCTGTTTTGCACCTGTAGCCTTTTGCCCGATGAAGGAGAGGTTCAGATCGAAGAAGCCTTGGTCCGCAATCCCGGCCTGACCGTTGATCGTGATGCTCTTGATGTGGAGGGTGTTGACCCTGAATGGCGTACGTCCGAAGGCGGTTTGCGCCTAAGACCTGATTTCTGGCCGGATCATGGTGGCATGGACGGGTTTTACATGGCCCAATTGCGTACGCCTGCTTAAGTTCTCGTATAAGTTAATGTCGTGACTTAGAATCATGCGCATCGTATAAGCCCATAACGCAAAGATGCTGAATAGCACGGGCGAGAGGCAAGACGACGTGGTGGATACATCAAACACAACAACAACGCGCATGCGGTTGATGAACCGTCTGCATGCGCGACTTGCGGCCCGCACGAAGCCTGCAACAGGGTTTGTTTCAAACCCTGAACCCAAGATGATTGGGCACTATGCCCGTGGGCGCCAATTGCTGGCAGGAAATTTTTTGTTTTCGGGTCATCTGATAGAAGCCCCCGGCGTCAGTCTTTGGGATGCAGCGGAACGGGTTAGCACAGCAACAGATGCCGCGCATGGATTTGCATGGTTAGACGATATGGCTGCTGTTGGGGATACAAAGGCGCGGAAAACCGCTCAGGCTTGGCTCGAGGATTGGGTTCAACGCTACGGTAACGGGCGGGGTGTTGGTTGGACGCCCGACATTACAGGCCGTCGGCTGATCCGCTGGATCGCACACGGATTTTTCTTGTTGCGCGGCGCTGATAAGGCCGCATCAGACATCTACTTCAAATCTGCCGCTCAGCAGGCGATTTTTCTATCGCGCCGTTGGCAGGCAGCCCGTCCGGGATTGCCCCGTTTCGAAGCGTTGGCTGGAATGATCTATGCTGGGCTGTCCTTACAAGGTATGGAAAGCCGCGTTGACCCTGCAATCAATGTGTTAACCCGTGATTGCAAGACATTGATCGGCCCAGATGGTGGTATCGCATCGCGCAACCCAGAAGAACTGCTCGAGGTTTTGACGTTGTTGTCATGGGTTGAAACCGCACTGCGCGACGCGGATCGTGACGTCCCAAACTCGCTAAGCGACGCGATGCAGCGCATTGCGCCGACACTGCGATCCTTGCGGCATGCCGATGGTGGCCTTGCACGGTTTCATGGTGGCGGGCGTGGTTTGGACGGATGGGTTGATCAGGCGCTGTCTGCGGTCGGAACGTTTGAACAGCCTGACCAATCTCTTCACATGGGGTACGGACGTCTCGCAGCGGGACGCACCACGATCGTAATGGATGTCGATGCCCCTCCGGCCGGGGTGTATGCAGCAGATGCGCATGCATCGACCCTTGCGATGGAGGTGACGTCAGGGCGTCGTCCCCTGATCGTGAATTGCGGCTCTGGTAGCAGTTTTGGCCCAGAATGGCGCCGCGCAGGCCGCGCCACCCCGAGCCATTCAACACTTACGATTGAAGGCCTGTCATCGTCACGAATTATGATCGCAAAGTCCGGCGCAGAGTTGTTGCAAGACGGCCCCAACAAGATCCAATCTGAAATATCCACGCTTAAAGACGGGATGCGGCTTGCGACAGCGCATGATGGATACCGCCCATCCAATGGGCTTACCCATGTGCGGACTGTTGATCTGACGTCAGATGGTCGCGCGATCGCAGGCGAAGATCTTTTGACCACTTTGGACGCCAAAGACGATCCGATCTTTGATCGCGCTCTTGATGCGGCAAAACTGCAAGGCATTCCTTGGTCTGTGCGGTTCCATGTTCATCCAGAAGTCGAAGCTGTGATCGATTTGGGCGGCGCGGCTGTATCACTGACCCAGAAATCTGGTGAGATTTGGGTGTTTCGGCATGACGGAGCGGCGGAAATGAAGCTTGAGCCATCAGTTTATTTGGAAAATGGGCGTTTGCGGCCACGTGCAACGCAACAGGTGGTTTTAACTGGACGCGCAATGTCCTATTCGACGCGCATCCGCTGGTCCCTGTCAAAGGCTCAAGATACGCCGACCGCACTGCGGGATATGGGCGGGACGTCGGAGATGGAAACCTGATACCGCCTGAGGGGGCTTTTATGACCGATCTCTATCCAATTCGCCGCGCATTGTTGTCCGTGTCTGATAAGACTGGGTTGATTGACCTTGGTCGTGCGCTGGCGGCGCGAGGCGTCGAATTGCTGTCGACAGGTGGATCGGCCAAGGCACTGCGCGATGCTGGTTTGGATGTGCGCGACGTCGCAGACGTGACTGGGTTTCCGGAAATGATGGACGGGCGCGTCAAAACGCTTCATCCGGCCGTACACGGCGGGTTGTTGGCCCTTCGGGACAATGATGCACACCTTGCCGCGATGGATGAACATGGCATAGGCGGTATCGATTTGCTGGTCGTGAACCTTTACCCGTTCGAAGCCACTGTTGCGGCAGGGGCCGGCTATGATGATTGCATCGAAAACATCGACATCGGTGGGCCCGCGATGATCCGCGCAGCGGCCAAGAACCATGCCTTCGTCAATGTTGTTGTGGATGTAAACGATTACGAGGCGCTTTTGGCTGAATTGACTGAAAATGACGGTTCGACCACACTGGCTTTTCGTCAAACACTTGCCCAGACGGCCTATGCCCGCACTGGGGCCTATGATGCCGCGGTCAGCACGTGGATGGCAGGGGCCATCGGCAATGACGCGCCGCGCCGCAAGGCCGTTGCAGGGACCTTGGCGCAAACGCTTCGCTACGGTGAAAACCCGCATCAACAGGCCGCGTTCTATACCGATGGGTCGGACCGCCCCGGCGTTGCGACAGCCCAGCAGCATCAGGGCAAAGAGCTGTCGTATAACAACATCAACGACACGGACGCTGCTTTTGAACTTGTCAGCGAATTCGCATCTGCGGAAGGCCCTGCCGTTGCGATCATCAAACATGCCAACCCTTGCGGTGTTGCGCGTGGTGCAACTTTGGCAGACGCCTATCAAAAGGCGTTTGAATGTGATCAGACATCGGCATTTGGTGGGATCATTGCATTGAACGGTGAACTTGATGAACAAACCGCGCAGGCGATCACGGGTATCTTTACCGAAGTCGTCATTGCACCTTCGGCAACGGACGCGGCAAAGGCGGTCTTTGCGGCCAAAAGGAATTTGCGTTTATTGACGACAGGCGCGCTGGCAGATCCAATGACCACGGCACAAACAATTCGCCAAGTATCTGGTGGTTATTTGATGCAGGATAAGGACAATGGGCACATCGCTGCGTCTGATTTGAAGGTTGTAACTAAACTTGCGCCGACAGATGCACAGCTTGCGGATCTGTTGTTTGCATGGAAGGTGGCTAAACACGTCAAATCCAATGCGATTGTCTATGTCAAAGACGGCGCAACAGTGGGTGTTGGGGCAGGACAGATGTCGCGCCTTGATAGCGCTTTGATCGCAGCAACTAAGGCGCAACGCATGGCCGATGCGCTTGGTTTGCCCGAAAGTCTTGCGAAGGGCGCAGCCGTTGCGTCCGACGCGTTTTTCCCGTTTGCGGATGGTCTTCTCGAAGCGGCAGCGGCGGGCGCGTCTTGTGTCATTCAGCCCGGTGGATCGATGCGCGATGACGAAGTGATCAAAGCAGCGGACGAAG
>CAYOSK010000102.1:0-10386 GCA_964406585.1 uncultured Octadecabacter sp.
GCTGCCAGCCACCATAAGCGTCGCCGTAGATGATCCAATTGGCTTCGCCACTCAGTATGGGCTGACATGTATAACTGGAACAGATGTTCTGAAAACCGACGCCACCCCCATGAACAGACTTATTCATGCGCGTCTGCCGCTTACGGTGTCAGACGAAGGGCGATTGCATATTTTCCGTGCTGACGAAGGTGATGAAGAACACTACGCCATCGAAATTGGCCATCCCGATCGCAGCGCGCCATTGTTGGCTCGATTGCATTCAGCCTGCTTTACGGGGGATCTGATGGGCAGCTTAAAATGTGATTGCGGACCGCAGTTGCGCGGTGCGATGGCACAAATGGGGGCGGAAGGTGCCGGTGTTCTGTTATATCTAAACCAAGAAGGCCGTGGAATCGGCCTCGCCAACAAAATGCGGGCCTATTCTCTTCAGGATCAGGGGTTCGATACAGTCGAGGCCAATCACCGACTTGGATTTGAAGATGATGAACGCGATTTCCGCATTGGTGCCGATATTCTGAAAAAGATGGGCTTTTCAAAAATCCGTCTATTGACCAACAACCCTGCCAAAGTTGCAAAACTCGAAAGCAGCGGTCTAGAAGTCACGGAACGAGTTCCCCTTAAGGTTGGTGAAAACCACCACAATGCAAATTACCTTGCGACAAAGGCCACCAAGTCCGGGCATTTGTTTTAGAGTGATGATCGGGTTGAACTCAGCCGTCTGTTCAGGTTTGTTTTTCGGATGAACGCCACTGATCTTGTTGTCACCCCGACCCACCTGCGTTTCCTAAACCGCAAATTCCCATGTTCAATCGGCAAAGGGGGAATCAGCGACCATAAGAAGGAAGGCGATGGTGCCACGCCGCGGGGCAAACACCGGCTTGTTGGAATGCTGTATCGACCAGATCGTTTAAGATCACCAGCGGACTGGGCCGTCCCGATCAAGCCAAATGACCTTTGGTCGGATGATCCAACCCACGAAGACTATAACCTAATGGTGAGAGCGCCCTATCCGCATAGCCATGAAAAACTACGCCGCGCGGATCGGCTGTATGATCTTGTGATCCTTACCGATTGGAATTGGCCTTACGCAGTGAAGGGACGTGGTTCTGCAATTTTCATTCATCGCTGGCGAAAGCCGGGCCACCCTACGGAAGGCTGCATTGGGCTGCGCCCGCGTGATCTTGCGTGGATCGCGCCGCGCATTCGGCATTCAAGCAGACTGATCGTCATTTAGCCGGAAACTGGCACGCGATCCCCAAAAATTGCTGAACCGACACGCACATGGGTTGCACCCAACGCGACGGCGGATTCAAAATCGCCCGACATCCCCATGGACAAACCCGCAAGCCCATTGCGCGCAGCTATTTTGCCAAGCAATGCAAAATGTAGCGACGGTTCTTCGTCAACGGGGGGAATACACATCAAACCGCGTACAGGCAGATCCATCGCAATGGCATCGGCAATGAAAGCATCTGCATCGGCGGGTAGAACACCGGCCTTCTGCGGCTCTTCGCCAGTGTTCACCTGAATGAACATATCAGGGCAGGCGCCCATCTCTTGTGCCAATCGCGCGAATGTTTTGGCCAGCTTGGGGCGGTCCAGCGTGTGAATAGCGTTCGCCATCTCCATGGCCTGCCGGGCCTTGTTGGTTTGAAGCGGGCCAATGATGTGAAGATCCACATTTTCATATTGTGCGCGAAACTCCGGCCACTTTCCGGCGGCCTCTTGCACTCGGTTTTCACCAAAAATGCGATGCCCCTGTTCCAGAATCGCCTGAACCCTTTCATTCGGCTGTACCTTAGAAACCGCAATCAGTTTCGTTTCGCCCTCCGTGCGCCCTGCTTTGGCTTCGGCGGCTTGAATGCGGGTCGTGATATCTGAAAGGGACATGTAAGCACCTGAACAATTTGCGTGTTTTCTGTTACATAACGACATAGGCCGTTATCCAGCGCCTGTCATCCACATAGGGCACGACATGTGTGTGTGGCACGACTGCATCATTTTCCCGAGAGGTCCCCCGCCATAGCCCAATTTCCTTGAGTGTGCAGGACTTTGGGCGCAAACACCGGACCAATGCTAGAAAAACTGGCATTCTCGAGAATGCAAACACGAGGACTACTCACATGAAAAAGATTCTTCTTTCTACAGCACTGGTCGGCTTCGCTGGCGCAGCTGCTGCTGACGGCCACCTGGGCGTCACCTTCTCTGGTGATGCGAAACTGGGTTACAACGATTTCGCTAACACGCAGATCGATAACGGCGACGACAACGATGATACAGTTGCAGGCAACACAACAACTTTCGACAACGAGTTCGGCTTCTACTCCGAGCTTGACGTTACGATCGGTTTTGCTGCTGAACTGGACAACGGCCTGACAGCTGCTGCATCCATCGACTTCGAGAAACTGGCGTCTGGCGGCGGCAACGAAGGCGCTGACTACGAACTGTCCCTGACATCTGACACAGCTGGTCTGTACTACGGCGACACAAACTTCGCTGCTCAGAACGTATGGGTTGCGGCAGGCGACATGGCTGCTGATAACTTCTCCGAGCAAGACGGTGAAGAAGCTCTTCGCGGTGAGGCAACATTCGGTGCCGTTTCCACACAGCTGTCCTACGCAATCGACTCCGCTAACAACTCTCTTGAGCAGTTGTCCATTGGTGTTGCCGCCGATTTCGGTGGTGTTAACGTTGTTGCAGCATACCAGGAAGCAACTACAGCTGCCTTCGGTGCTGTAGATGTTGACGCTGACGGCGCTACAACAGGTAACGGCGACTTCAACACAGGCGAAGTATTCGGTCTGTCTGTCGGTACATCCTTCTCCGGTGCTGACGTTCGTCTTGCTTACGCAGACAACGGAACCGAAGATTCCATCGGTGTTTCCGTATCCTACCCAATCGGTCCGGTAACTGTTGACGCGTCCTACGCTGTAAACTCCGTAACCATCGACAAGTGGAACCTGTCTGCTGCATACGAAGACGGCCCAATCGCCGTTAAAGTATCCACAGACGAAGGTGACTCTTGGGCTCTGGAAGGTTCCTACGACGTAGGTAACGGCCTGACAGTATTCGCTGGTGTCGCAGACGCTGGTGAAGACTTCTACGTAGCTGGTGAATACGATCTGGGCGGCGGTGCTTCCATGCTCGTTTCCTTCGCTGAAGACGGCGACACAGACTCTGAAGACGAAATCGGCGCGAAAGACTACCAGGAAGGTACAACTGTTGAGCTTTCCTTCGAGTTCTAAAGAACCCGAATAGTGATAAGAGGGGCGGTTCCGAAAGGAGCCGCCCTTTCTTTTTGTCGAATCGCATAATGGATGCTGCATAACTTACCCAGCGCCCCCCTTGTGACGATGCCCCCCCTTCGCTACACCTTTGCCCAACAGTTTCTTTAAAGGGCGATCCAAGTGACCCGCACCAAATCCATCCTGCGTTTGACCCAATGCTTTGGTCTTATCTTCGCGCTATCTGCTTGCGGAGGCTCCGGCAGCAATCCGTTCGGGTCTATTGGTTCAATCGGAAGCCTTGGCGGTAACCGCGCCGAGGCCGCGACCCAACAAGCGGCGCGAACGCGTGGCGTCGAAAATGTTGCCGTCAATCGGTACCTGTGGGCTGCATCCCTTGATGTTCTGAATTTTTTACCTGTGGAATCGGTCGATCCGTTCACCGGCGTGATCGTCATGGGATATGGAACTCCGCCCGGCGGCAGCCGCGCCTATCGCGCCACGATTTTCATCTCGGATCCCGCGCTTGATGCGCGGTCCCTGAATGTCGCTTTGTTAACCCGCTCTGGCCCTGCCGCCGCGGAAACAACACGCGCAATCGAAGACGCCATTCTAAGCCGTGCGCGGCAGTTGCGCATCGCAGACGGTGCGCTGTAAACAGGCATCGACCCCACCAGTTTTACACGCCGGGTCCAGCACCCGGCGTTTGCTTTTGAAAGACCCGACATGCCCTATACCCCGTCAGACATCGAAGCCAAATGGCAGGCCGCCTGGGACAAAGCGGACACATTCAAGGCTGTGCGCAGTGACGACAAGCCAAAGTACTACGTACTGGAAATGTTTCCCTATCCGTCAGGGCGTATCCACATCGGCCACGTGCGCAATTACACAATGGGCGACGTGATTGCGCGCTACAAATTGGCGACCGGGCACAATGTTCTTCATCCGATGGGCTTTGATGCCTTCGGAATGCCCGCTGAAAACGCCGCAATGGCGTCCGGTGGCCACCCCAAAGACTGGACCTATTCCAACATCGACGACATGGTCGCCCAGATGAAACCGCTGGGCCTTGGGATTGATTGGTCCCGCATGTTCGCGACCTGTGATCCCGAATACTATGGCCAACAACAGGCACTGTTCATCGACATGTTAGAGGCTGGGTTGATTGATCGTAAGAACGCGACCGTCAATTGGGACCCTGTCGATATGACCGTTCTGGCCAATGAACAGGTGATCGACGGCAAAGGTTGGCGATCAGGCGCAGAGGTTGAACGCAAAGACCTGACACAGTGGTTCTTCAAAATTTCCGATATGGCGGATGAACTGCTGTCCGCTTTGGATGGTTTGGATGACTGGCCCGCCAAAGTTCGACTGATGCAAGAAAACTGGATCGGAAAATCACGCGGGCTGCAGTTTGCCTTTTCGCTTGTGGATGGCTTCGCCGCCCATGATCGCGTTGAAGTGTATACAACCCGCCCGGACACCCTGATGGGGGCTTCGTTCGTGGGTATTTCCCCTGATCACCCTTTGGCAAAAGAGCTCGAGGTGAGCAGCGCAGAAATCGCGGCCTTCAACGCAGAATGTCGCAAAGGTGGCACCACCGCAGAGGCCTTGGAAAAGGCTGAAAAGCTTGGCTATGACACAGGCCTGCGCGTTCGACACCCGTTTGATAATGCGTGGGAACTGCCCGTTTACATCGCCAACTTTATCATGATGGACTATGGCACAGGCGCGATTTTCGGCTGCCCTGCCCATGATCAACGCGATTTTGACTTCGCCACGAAATACGGGTTGCCGATCATTCCAACGTTTTTGCCAAGCGAAGACAGCCCATTAGAGCTGGAGGAGGCGTTCGTACCCACAAAGACAGATATGGTTCACTGGGTGAAACCCTTCGCGTGGGACCCGGCAACCAATGGGGCTGATGCGATCAACAAGGCCATCGATTTCTGCGAGGCCAATGGCGTGGGCCAAGGGGTTACTAAATTCCGCCTGCGCGATTGGGGGCTATCGCGCCAGCGCTATTGGGGCGCGCCCATTCCGGTTGTCCACTGCGACAGCTGTGGCGTGGTCCCCGAAAAGAAAGAAAACCTGCCTGTAGAACTGCCTTATGACGTCAGCTTTGACATTCCCGGCAACCCTTTGGACCGCCACCCCACATGGCGTAACGTGCCCTGCCCGGCCTGCGGCAAACCCGCAACGCGGGAAACCGATACGATGGACACGTTTGTGGATTCGTCTTGGTATTTTGCCCGTTTCACCGCACCGCACGCCGCCACACCTACCGAAAAGGCAGACGCGGACTATTGGATGAACGTCGATCAATACATCGGTGGTATTGAGCACGCGATTTTGCACCTTCTTTATTCGCGTTTCTTCGCCCGCGCGATGCACAAGACTGGGCATTTGCCCGCAGCCGCCATTGAACCGTTCGATGCACTGTTTACGCAGGGCATGGTGACCCACGCGATCTACAAAAGCGATGATCCACAAACGGGGCGACCAACCTACTATTATCCAGAACAAGTTGATCTGCGCGACGGCAAAGCATTTTTCAAGGACGATGGGCGGGAACTTTCGATCGTCCCGTCCGCCAAGATGTCAAAATCGAAAAACAACGTCGTTGATCCGGTCGCGATCATCGATCAATACGGAGCCGACACGGCCCGCTGGTTTGTTCTTTCCGACAGCCCCCCCGAACGGGATGTCGAATGGACAGCATCCGGCGCAGAAGCATCTTTCAAACACCTTGGTCGCGTTTGGTCTTTGTGTGACAAAATCGGTGAGATGGACAAAGATGCAGCGGGCCAAGGTGACGTTGACTTGTTGCGTGCCATGCACAAAACCATCCTAGACGTCACGAATGGCGTTGAAAGCTTTGGCTTTAACGCTGCCATCGCCAAGCTTTACGGCTTTACGGCTACTCTGTCGAAATCCAATGCAGGCTACGCCGCCAAGCGTGAGGCGGTCATGACCCTTGCGCAACTTATGTCCCCGATGACGCCGCATTTGGCCGAAGATATTTGGGCCCATCAAGGCGGCGAAGGATTGATTGCGAACGCGCCTTGGCCTGTCGCGGACGAAGCGATGTTGGTCGAAGACACGGTCACGCTTCCGATCCAGATCAATGGCAAACGTCGGAGTGAAATCGCCGTTCCCAAGGATATGCCGAAGGAAGAGGTTGAAAAACTGGCGCTGGCGGATGAGGCTGTGATTAAGGCTTTGGACGGTGGCTCGCCGAAAAAGCTGATCGTTGTTCCAGGCAGGATCGTGAACGTTGTTATCTAATCGACGGACCTTTTTGACAGTCCTTAGCGCCCTATCTCTCGCAGGGTGCGGATTTACGCCTGTCTATGGAACGAACGGTTCTACCCGCAGTTTACGTGGGCGAATAGCCTATCGCGCACCAAACACCCCCGAAGGGTTTCGCCTGCGGACCCGTCTTGAAGACCGGTTGGGTCGCGTGGAACAGGGTGACTACCTTTTGACGATCCAGCTGACGATCGAAGAGAACATTGCTGTGATCTCGACCGCGCAGGATTTGAACCGCTTCAATCTTCCCGGCAAGGCCGTCTGGGTTCTGACGGAACCGGGGAACGATCAACCGCTTGCGCAGGGTGTTGCGGAAACCTTCACCGCTTATTCGGCTTTCGGAACCACCGTTGCCGTGCGACAGGCACAAGATGACGCGCGTGACAGGCTTGCGATTGCATTGGCTGATCTGATTGTGACCGACCTGATCGCAGCAACCGCGCGATGAAACTTTCGGCTCGCGATGCACCCGCCTACTTTCGCAAACCTGACCCAACGGGTGCCGGTCTTTTGATTTTTGGGAGCGATGCCATGCGTGTCGCTCTGAAACGCCAAGACGTAATCAAAACACTTGTTGGCCCAACAGGCGAAGAAGAAATGCGCCTTACACGGATTTCTGGGGCCGATCTTCGCAAAGACCCTGCATTGCTTGGCGATGCCATCAAAGCACGGGGCTTTTTTCCGGGGCCACGTGTCGCTTTTGTCGAAGAAGCCGGTGATAGCACGACCAAGGCAATCACCCCCGCGCTGGCAGATTGGCAAGAGGGCGATGCCCAAATCATCGTCACCGCGGGACAGCTGAGCGCAAAGTCGTCGTTGCGCAAGCTGTTTGAAAGCCATCCATCTGCATACGCCGCAGGAATCTATGACAATCCGCCAACCCGCGATGAAATTGACGTGGCATTGCGCGATGCGGGGTTGAACAGTATCAGCCATGACGCGCTAAGTTTAATAACGGACCTAAGCCGTGAAATGGCGCCAGGGGATTTAAGGCAGACGATAGAAAAGCTGGGGCTATATAAACTGAGTGACGAATCCGACGTCACACCAGAGGATGTGATCGCCTGCGCGCCCATGTCTAACGAAGCCGATCTTGATGATGTCCTAAATGTAGTTGCCGAACTTAAGACCACCGAAATAGGTCCCGTCCTAAGCCGTCTATACGCCCAAGGTACGCAACCGGTGGCGTTGTGTATTGGTGCAATGCGTCATTTCCGAACCTTGCACGCGGCCGCATCTGATCCCGGTGGCGCCGCGTCGGGGATCGGGCGTGTCAAACCACCTGTGTTTGGACCAAGACGGGACCGGATGGTCCGTCAGGCAAGCACATGGGGGCGGATCAATCTAGAAGCGGCCTTAACCGCGATAACTGAAACGGATTTGACGCTGCGCTCAGCACATACCGCGCCTGATCGGGCACTTGTCGAAAGGATGTTTATTCGATTGGCAATGCTGGGGCGTCGCAGATCCTAGGATTTGTGAAAGGCGGCACAGACCGCCGCCTTTCGCGTTTGGCAGCTGTGTTAGAAAGATTAGCTTCCGCCGCCGGCGCCAATCGCACCAAAGATCAACAAGCCAAGTAATGCCGGCAATGCCGCACCACCTGAACCCGGTGGAAGCGACCCCGGGATCGAACCAACGGCTTCAGGTTCTGGTAGCATAACGATTTCGTTGTCATCCGTGATAGGGGCGGACAGCCCCCCTGCGAAGGCAGCACCGGGCAAAGCCAAAGATGCGGCAAGAACAACTGGGATTACTGTATTTTTCACTGTTTACTCCAATTCAAGTATTCCACGCCACTTGGCGCAACTCATACTTGAGCATTGAAGCAAATAGATTCACTGGGAACTTATTAAGATTTACATCACATCAGCTGATCAAAATAGCGCCCAACGATATCGGTTAGGTCTTCGGACGTTCAAAAATCAACCCACCAACGCAAAAGGCAGGCCCGCAAAGGCCTGCCTTTCAGAATTTAATTTCGCGTCGAAACTTAGGAGCCGGAGCCACCGTTTGTTGCGAATGCTACGAACGTCAATACACCACCGATAACAATCCAAGTGCCTGTTTCGATACCCTGTGCTTTTTCGATGATAACCAGCTCACCAGCGTCGGTTGTGATGTCTGCGACAGCAGCAGTGGAAACAGTTGCGAGTGCAGCAGCAGCGATAAGTGTCGTGAATTTCATGTTAAACTCCAGTTCAAAATAAGGTCTCAGCTCTAACGAAAGATACGATTAAAATTTGTTCGATACAAGCCTAGGATTCAGGCATTACAATCTCTGGTAGCCCAAATACCCGACACCATTAGAAACCCACTGGCGAGCCTGCCAAACAACCAGATTTCTATCTACCCAATAGGTGTTCTTGAACTCTCCTGATGGGTTTGTGCAGGTTTCTTCAACGATTGTTGTATCGTATGTCACATCAAATATAGTCACGTCATCGTCACGTGTGCGAACCGTTTCACATTGATATGTGCGGCGTTCAATCTGCCCCAGCCCATTTAAAAAATCAAGTGTTCTGAGGTGGTTACCCCCCCGCCGTAGGGAAGCAAGCGCGCCAGACACATCTGACCCCATGACATCGTCACCTACACCGCGCGTCCCGACGATCAACCCACCTTGAAGGATCACACCAACCCCTTCGCCTGACTGCCAAGTCACACGTGGGCCGTTTTGTGCCACCTTTGTGAAAACCGAAGTTGCCTCGCGCGAAATGATGCTTATGCGCAACAAATCCACGGGCTGCGCCTCAATTTGAGCACGCGTTAGCTCAGGCGGAGGTGGCAGCGCCGTCGAATCACCGATTCCCGTGCGTGCTAGAAATACATCCGCATTGCGTGCGAGCGCAGATCCTTCGTTTAAGGGGCCACAGGCCGCAAGGGAGATTATTGCCGCGCCTAGTATCAAAAGTGTTTTCATCGCCAGAACCGCCCCCAATTATCAGCAAGTTGGCCTTGGTGCCCATCGTCTACAACATCATAGAGCCGTCCATCGACACGCAAGCGCGCACCGCCATCACGTTCCAGCGACGTCAGTGTTGTAGAAGATACGTCGCGCGTTGCCGTTCCAGTGGACCAATCAAGCGGAATTTCTATCCGAATGCCCTTGTCGAAAGACCCTTCGCCAAAATCTTCGAACGACACATCCGTTAACGTAAAGTATGCGCCAACTTTCCATCCGTTTTCAAATTCGCGATCAAGCGAGAACGTCGCTCCGACATCACCCGCAAGATACCGGCCCACATCAAGCTGGGCCTGAAATCCGTTGTCGAAATCATAATATCCTGACACATGCCCTGTGACGACATCGTAGTCCTGAAACCCAAACCCCAGATCAAAGTCGCGACGAACCACGTAATTCACTTCGGCTCCGATCGCCAATGGGCTGTCGATAGGTTTCCAAAGAACTTCACCAGACACACCACCGAACTGGCGTTCCAAATACCCGAGCGAAACACGCGAATACAAATCACGACCCGGACGCGCGTACCAAGATAACGACAGGTTTTCGATGCCCCCACCGCTTTCGGCACCAAAGAACAACCCTTCACGACGAACGGGTGGGAGAGTGGATGCTGAAATGGAACCAACCTCATCCCGGTTCCCAACGAGGCGTTGTCGGTATGACCCAGCAAGCACAAGATTGGGTTGGAGTTCATATTGAAACGTCGCCTCGACGCCAAGATCGCCGCGAATAGGTTTGTCGCCGTCAAAGAGGGTGAGTTCGACATAAGGAGCGACACCCCACAAGAAAGCTGGCGTCGGATCATCATATGAAACCGCCGGGGTCAAAGCATTTGAAACACCAAATTGCGCCCGATCGTAAGACAACGCAGACGCATCAGGA
>CAYOSK010000103.1:0-10368 GCA_964406585.1 uncultured Octadecabacter sp.
TGTCGTGCTATTTCACGACCGGCAAGCACATGAATTTCTACTGGTCCTTTGGGACTGTGCTGTTGTTGTTGGCGATCACCGCGCCCTTGGCCCTGACCTTTGGAATGGGCGGCGCGATGGCGGCGCGCAGTACAGTTGCGCCGGTGTCTTGGTTGGGAAAGACCTATATCGCCATTGTGCGCGGCGTCCCCGATATCGCGTTTTTCTTGTTTTTCGTCATCGCTTTGGATCAAGGCATCGAGTACCTGCGCCACAGCATCAAGTGTCCCAACTGGCCTGATACCATCCGCCAAGGCAATGACTTCATCGTCTGTGCAGAGGCGAAGATGCCGCTTGGAACGGCGGATCAATGGCTTCACGAAGTGTATGGCTTCGGGCTTGCGGTCTTTACTTTTGCAATCGTCTTTGGCGCCTTTGCGGCCAATGTCCTTTACGGGGCGATGCAGGCCGTTCCACGGGCACAGGTAGAAACAGCCGAAAGCTACGGCATGACACGTCGGCAGGCCTTTCGCCGGATCATCGTGCCGCAAATGTGGGTTTATGCCCTGCCCGGCCTCGGCAATCTTTGGATGGTGTTGATCAAAGCAACGCCACTGCTGTTCCTTCTTGGCGTTGAAGACGTGGTTTATTGGGCGCGGGAACTTGGCAAGACCGCAGCGCCGCGGTTTACCGACTACCCCCATGGGGATTGGCTGGCTTATTACTTCTTTGCGTTGCTCGTGTTCTATCTGGCCTTCACGAAAGTGTCTGAGGTTGTGCTGGACCGTGTGATGCGCCGCCTGACCAAGGGCCAACCAACATCTGGCGGCGAAGCCCAAAGACGGGCGGTCGCGTGATGGAGTGTCTTGAGACCATTTCAGCCTACGCCTTCCGCTCAATCGGGTATGGAGAGCGCCTCCTGCCGCGCGAAGGCTACACCCTGTGCCAGCAGTTCACATTGATCGGGTCCGGCATGATCTGGAACGTTTACTTTGGCGTCTTGGCCCTTTTGGCAGGGTTCGGGTTGGCGACGGCTGTTGCTGTCGGCAAAGCTTCTAGCAATCCCATCATTCGCAAGCTGAGCACGGGGTTCATTTTTGTCTTCCGTGGATCGCCTTTGTTCATCCAGTTCTTCTTTGCCTACTTCGTCTTCATCAGCCTTAAGGGTTATTTCCCGATCTTTACGCCTTTCACCTCTGCTGGGCTTGGTGCTTTGATTGTGCTGTTCCTCAACACGTCCGCCTACACCGGCGAAATTTTCTACGGCGCCCTGCAATCCATCCCGAAAGGCGATACAGAGGCGGCGGATGCCTATGGTCTGTCTGGGTTTGCACGCTTCAAACGCGTGGTCTTTCCGACAATGCTGCGCCTTGCTTGGCCGGCCTACACCAATGAAGCGATCTTTTTGTTCCATTCCACAACGTTGGTTTTTTTCACGGCCTTCCCGACGCGCCAACAAAAGGGCGACGGGTTGTACTACGCGAGCTTCTTTGCAGATAAAACGTTCAACCCCTTCGTGCCCTACCCCATTTTAGCGTTCTATTTCATTTTGCTGACACTGGTGATCATCGCCCTGATGGGCCGGATGGGGCGGCACCTGAACCGCCACCTTCCCCAAGACACCCCCCGCCCGAAATTTCGCTTTCGCCCTCAAATCATTCGGTGATCCTTATGCCATGGCTGCACGATAACCCGCATATCAAAACCATCCGCGTCGCGGCATCTGATCTGAACGGGGTCGCGCGGGGCAAACGGATCCCGACCAAGTTTGCCCAAAAGATCGAAGAGGACGGCACGCGCTTTCCTTTGTCAGTTCTCAACCTTGATATCTGGGGCGAAGATATCGACGGTTCCCCGCTGGTGTTTGAAGCCGGCGATCCAGATGGGATTTGTTTGCCAACAGACCGTGGCTTTATGCCGATGCCGTGGTTGGACAGCCCCAGCGCGCTTTTGCCAATGTGGATGTTTCGCGAAGACGGACGCGCGTTCGATGGTGATCCGCGCCATGCCTTAGCAGCCGTGTTGAAACGCTACGCGGATCGTGGGCTGACCCCAATTGTGGGAACAGAACTGGAATTCTATCTGGTCGATGACAGCGGCAAAGATTTGCAAGTTGTGCCATCCCCAAGATCGGGGAAACGCCGCCCCGGGGCAGAAATCTTGTCTTTGCGGGCATTGGATGCGTTCGATCATTTTTTCACCGCGCTGTATGACGGTGCCGAGGCGATGAATATTCCGGCGGAATCGGCCATTTCAGAGGCGGGGCTTGGTCAGTTTGAAATCAATCTGTCCCACGGCAGCGCCATGAAGGCCGCCGATGATGCATGGCTTTTCAAGCTGCTGGTGCGGGGGTTAGCGCGTCAGCATGGGTTTGCAGCCAGCTTTATGGCCAAACCTTACGCGCAGTATTCCGGCAACGGGATGCACGTGCATTTTTCGGTGCTGGACGACAACGGAAACAACGTTTTTGACAATGGTGGCGCTGACGGAACGGCAACCTTGCACCACGCCATCGCGGGATGCCTGAATGCGCTGTCTGCGTCGGCCTTGATCCTTGCACCCCATGGCAATTCTTATGACCGCCTTGTTCCCAACGCCCACGCGCCAACATCGATCTGCTGGGCCTACGAAAACCGTACAGCGGCCATTCGCGTGCCCGGCGGCCATCATAAAGGCCGACGCATAGAACACCGTGTCGCGGGCGGGGATGTGAACCCTTACCTCATGCTCGCCGCGGTCCTAGGGGCCGCGCTTACCGGAATTGAAGACGCAGCGCTGCCCCCGGCCCCGATCAGCGGCAACGCCTATGATCAAAGTTGCCCGCAACTGCCCGCAAAATGGTGCGACGCCATTGATGCCTTTGAAACGGATGCACGAATCAAGCGCATATTCCCAGGCGAACTGATCCGAAATCTTGTTGCGACCAAACGCCAAGAACTACAGGCCTTTGCTGAACTCAGCCCGGAAGAGCAAATCGATCTCTACCTCGATACTGTGTAGCGTCGCTGCACTTTGCCTCAGTTTGGCCGCCCCACCTACGCCAGGCCAAATGCGCATGTGCAATCCCTTGAACTCACCCGCGACGCCGACTAGGCTTTGAGTGCAACTAGACTGGTGTTTCATGAAAATCGGAATCCTCCAAACCGGCCACGCGCCAGACGCGCTGCGCCTCACTGTTGGTGATGTGAACACCTTGTTCGAACGCCTTTTAGACAATCAAGGGTTTCGTTTTGAAACCTATCCGGTGGTTGATGGCGATTTTCCCGATGGGCCGGACAGCTGCGATGGTTGGCTAATCACGGGGTCCAAACATGGGGCTTATGAAAACCTACCGTGGATTGCGCCGCTCGAAACCTTGATCCGGGACGCCTATAAATTGGGGCGCCCGATGGTGGGCATTTGTTTTGGTCATCAGCTTATCGCGCAGGCCTTAGGTGGAACTGTGGAGAAATTCGACGGTGGATGGGCCGTCGGGCGACAAACCTATGATTGGGATGGAACCGATGTTGACCTGAACGCATGGCATCAAGATCAAGTCACGCAATTGCCACCTGATGCCAAAACCATCGCGTCTAACGCGCACTGCCAACATGCGGCGCTGGTATATGGGGACCGCGCGTTTACGGTTCAGGCCCATCCGGAATTTAATGCAGACTTCGTTCAGGGATTGATTGATGCGCGGGCAGGAACAGTTCCCCCCGATTTGATCGAAACGGCCAAATCCAACCTTTCGGCTGATGTGTCAAACGCGCAATTGGCCCAAAAAATCGGGGCGTTCTTTAAGGGCACACAGGCATGACTTGGATGGATCAGATCCCGCAAGCAGCGCGCGATTATCTTGAGGCCAACCGTCTGGACGAGGTCGAATGCATGATCTCTGACTTACCCGGTGTTGCGCGCGGCAAGGCCGTGCCTGCAGGAAAATGGGAAAAACAAACCCAATTCCATCTGCCGGAATCCATCTTTTTTCAGACCCTGACTGGCGGTTGGGGCGAAGCAGCAGGGGATGCGGGTTTCACGGAACCCGATATGATCCTGAAACCAGATTACGCAACTGCAACAGCCGCGCCTTGGACCACTGATGGGACGCTTCAGGTCATTCATGATGCGTTCAACACTGACGGTGAACCGATCCAGTTTTCACCGCGCAATGTGCTGAAACGGGTGGTTGATCTGTATAAGGCCAATGGCTGGACGCCTGTTGTCGCGCCGGAAATGGAATTTTTTCTAGTCGCCCCCAACACCGATCCGGCCAAACCGATTGAACCCATGATCGGGCGTTCTGGTCGACCCGCCGCAGCACGGCAGGCCTATTCGATGACGGCGGTGGATGATTACGGACCGGTCATTGATGACATCTACGAATTCGCGGAAATCCAAGGGTTCGAGATTGATGGCATTACCCAAGAAGGCGGTGCTGGGCAGCTTGAAATCAACCTCAACCACGGCGATCCTATCGCGCTTGCGGATGAAGTTTTCTTTTTCAAACGCCTGTTGAAAGAAGCCGCACTAAAACACGATTGTTTCGCGACATTCATGGCCAAACCGATTGAAAACGAACCCGGATCGGCGATGCATATTCACCATTCGGTTCTTGATCAAAGCGGCAACAACATTTTCACGGATGCTGAGGGCGGTGAAACGGACGCGTTTTTCCACTTTATCGGTGGATTGCAACACCATTTGCCATCTGTAGTCGCGGTGATGGCGCCATACGTCAACAGCTATCGTCGCTACGTCAAAGACCACGCAGCGCCCATCAACCTCAGCTGGGCACGCGACAACCGCACGACCGGCTTGCGCGTCCCGTTGTCGTCCCCCTCTGCGCGGCGCATTGAAAACCGGCTGGCGGGGATGGATTGCAATCCTTATTTGTGCATCGCGGCCTCATTGGCGTGCGGATATTTAGGGATGACCCAGCAGATCAAACCTGACGCGCGGTTCGAAGGCGACGCCTATGAAGGGGATGGCGAATTACCCCAAGGGCTTTGGGCAGCGCTAGATCTGTTCGATGCCAACACGGGTATGCACGACGTCTTAGGGCCTGATTTCGCACGCGTCTATTCCATTGTTAAACGCGCAGAATATGAAGAATTCTTGCAGGTGATCAGCCCTTGGGAGCGTGAACATCTCCTATTGAACGTATGATCCGACTGGCAACAGTATTGGTTCTTTTTCTGGCCGCCTTTTTGGCTGTCGGGGCCTTTTTTCTTGGGCGCGGCGATGGTCGCGGGCCGGAAACAGCCCCTATTGCAGCAACACCACCGCCCGCTGAACCAGAGACCATTCCAGAACCCGAGCCAGAACGCGTGTTTTTCTTGCGCGACATTGATCTCGGCCAAGGGCCCGTTGCGGTGATTTTGCGGGATGCAATAACAGATTCTGGTGATTTGGTTGTTATCGATCAAGCCGCCATTCAAGCCGCCCAAGACGTTGTGTTTGTTGATGAAACCGTATCTGGCGGTGACGTGATCGGTATGATTGCTTTGGCTGTGTTGGGCGTAGAAACCAACGAAACCGCTGTGAACATTTACCAAAATGACGTTCTGATCGCAGAGCTGGCCTGCCTGTCCACCAGCTGCGGGAGTTTTGCAAAGAACCGCGACCTAGACTTAGCCGGGCTTTTGGAAGCCGCCCAGCCATTGATCGCCGCGCAGACCTACCATGAATCCTACGACGACTACCTTGCCACGATCGAAACCATCCGCGCATCTGCTGATTATATGTTCCTTGATGGGCGTTCTGACGGGACCTTTCCACTAGACCGACAAATCGCCCGTATGGACATTGCTTTGCCGACACTGATTGTTCCCGCGGGCACATCCATAAATCCCGATGAGATTGTCGAACAGATCGCAGCAGACATTGAACCGATGTTGCCAGATGGCGCGCGTATGGATGGTGTGCGCCTGTCTGCGCGCGGGGCGGGTATCGTTGTAGATCGTGACCGCGGAACCCCTGTTTTGGCCGGCGGCGCCCGCATTTTGTTTCCCGAGGTTGAATTCCACACCGTAACAGTCCCGATCCAAGGGGCATCGCATCTGGATCAAAGCCATCTTGATCGACTTACGGCGCGCGCCCTTTACCGCACGGATTACAGTGACGCGTTCGCGACATTCGTGCGGGATCGGCTCCAAAACACCTGCATTGACTGTTTCGATGTTCAGATGAACGGTGATTTTTATGATGCCGCGACGATTATTTCATCAACACCCGAAGGCTATGTTCTGGATTACTACGACCTGCGGGAAGCCCCATGAGCAATCCACTCTATCGCAATGACCGCCCTGCGACTTTCCCAGGCAGTTGGTATACCGCCACGGCTGACATCCCGCCAGAACGCCCGGCCCTTCGCGGGCAGATCACAGCCGATGTGTGCATTGTCGGGGCGGGCTTTACCGGATTGATGGCCGCGCTTGAACTGGCGGAACACGGTCGCAAAGTGGTCGTACTGGACGCACATCGCGCGGGTTGGGGGGCATCGGGGCGCAATGGTGGTCAGGCCGGATCAGGGTTCAATCAAGATCAGCGCTGGATCGCGGCGCGGGTTGGTAAAGGCCCTGCGCGCGCGCTGTGGGATATGACCGAAGAGGGCAAAGCGCTGCTTAAGACGCGGATCAAGCAACACGCGCCAAAGGCCACTTTCAGACCCGGTGTGGCACATGGCGCATATAACGCGGTCGAGAGCCGGGAATTGCGCGACGACGTCGAATTTGTACGCCGATCTTATGGGTACACGGATGCTGTCGGGCTGACACGAGATGCGTTCCAAGACATTGTAAAATCGCCCCTTTACCAAGGCGGTCTGATTGACAACGGTGCGGGCCACATCCATCCGTTGCGCTATGTGCTTGGGCTGGCAGATGCGGCAGAACGGGCTGGGGCCGTCATTTATGAACGCAGCGAAGTCCACCGCGTCGATCAAGGTGACCCTGCCACCGTTGCCACGGGATCTGGCACAGTTACCGCGCCTTTTGTTATTTTTGCCGGCAACGGATATCTTCCGAACCTCAATCGCAAAGTCGCCGCGCGCACGATGCCGCTGAATTCGTTCATCTGTGCCACCGAACCTTTGGGGGATCGCGCGCGCGATGTGTTGGCACGCGACATCGCCGTGGCCGACAGCAAATTCGTTGTGAATTATTTCCGCCTGTCCGAAGACAATCGTTTGCTGTTTGGGGGGCGCGAAAATTATTCGGTTGGCTTTCCGAAAAATATTGAACCTGCCATCCGAAAACGGATCGAACAGATGTTTCCCCAGCTTTCGGGGGTCCGGATCGATTACACATGGGGCGGTACATTGGGCATTACCCAAACACGTCTGCCGTTGCTCATGCGCGTCGCGCCCAATATTCTAAGCGCGGGCGGCTATTCCGGCCACGGCGTGACCCACGCGGGACTCGCGGGGAAACTGATGGCGGATGCTGTGCGGGGCCAATCCGAACAGTTTGATGTATTCGCCAGCTTGCCCACCCCCGCATTTCCCGGCGGAACGTTGCTGCGCGCGCCTTTGTTGGCGGCAGCCATGACATGGTACAGTCTGCGCGACCGGCTGGGGTTTTAGGCCCGCCGCTGCCGCATTCTTTTTCTCAATTGCACCTCGACGCCGCTCGTACAGCTGCGCGCAAAAGTCATGGAATTGTTACATCGTTCATGATAGGGAAGCTAAAATCAATTTTCAGGAAAGCTGAAGACATGACACAGGTGCCCAACGTATACGCCGCTGAACCTATTCCCGCCGCCGCCCTTGAAGAGGTTACGCGCCTTCTCGGATCAGCGGATTTGTTTCGCTATACTGCGCCGGACAACGCGCCGGTGTCTTTGCTGGAACAAGAATTTGCGGCTTTGCTGGGCACCAAGTACGCCCTTGCCGTATCCAGCTGTTCTGCAGCCTTATTCCTATCCCTAAAGGCGCTAGATTTACCCCATCAAGCCCGCGTTCTTATCCCTGCGTTCACCTTTGCCGCTGTACCATCATCAGTTGTTCATGCGGAATGCGTGCCGGTCTTGGTGGAATGCGGTGAAAACTACCGTATTGATATGGCTGACTTTGAAGCCAAACTGACCACTGCGGATGCAGTCATTATCAGCCACATGCGGGGTCATACATCGGATATGGATGCCATAATGGACCTTTGCGATGCGGCCCGTGTCCCGGTAATCGAAGACGCCGCCCACAGCCTTGGTACCACTTGGAATGGGCGCAATATTGGCACCCTTGGTGCGATCGGTTGCTTCAGTTTTCAAAGCTACAAAATGATCAACGCGGGCGAAGGCGGGATCATGGTAACGGATGACCCAAATCTGGTGGCCCGCGCGATCATTATGTCGGGCGCTTATGAGCACACATGGATGAAACACAGCGTTCCCCAAGACGCGATGGCGCGTTGGCAGAACCAACTACCGCTTTACAATTTGCGTCTTTCAAACTTGTCGGCCGCTATTATCCGTCCCCAATTGGACGAACTGCCGCGTCGTGTGCGTGATGGGCGGCGCAACCATGATCACGTGGCTGCGACGCTGAACACATCGCCGTTTATTGATGTTCCTGCGCCGCTATCTGGCGAAGTGCGAGCGCCGGATTCGATCCAATTCAACCTCGTTGGCATGGACGATGCGCAAATGCGCGCCTTTGCCGATGCAAGCGCGGCACGCGGCCTTAAGGTGCAGATTTTTGGCCAGTCGACAGACAACGCCCGCGCGTTTTGGAATTGGCAGTTTCTTGGCGATACACCTGAATTGCCCCAGACCCGTTCCATGTTGATGCGGGCATGCGATGTGCGCCTGCCCGCGCGGCTGACCCTGGCAGACTGTGACGTCATCGCGCAGGTTTTGTTGGACGCGATGCGCGACGCAACAGCCCAAGAAGCCGCCTAAATGACGGTCATCTGATCGGCCAGCCACGGGACCTGTGCAACTGTTGGGCCGACGATCAAATCTTGCAAAATTGGCCGCAAACGCGTGGCCATATCGGATGGGATATCGCCTAAGACACCCTGCCGCGCGGTCAATGAAATTGAGCGGGTCAAAGGTTCAAACGGCAACGGGATCAAATCCACCTGATCGCGGAATCGTGCCGCGCGAAGCCACCCGAGCGGGGTCAGGATAGACCATCCTGCGCCGCTGGCCACCATCGCCATGATCGCGTGGTAGCTGTCTAGTTCGAAACGTCCCGTCAGCGTCACGTTTTGGCGCGCCAAATGGCCTGCGATCAATCGGCCCATATGGTGACGTGTTGTATATTGAATAAGCGGCATACGGCGCAATTGGCGCGCCACATCCCCGTCTTTCAGATGGCCTTTTGGCACGGCGGCCACGAAAGGTTCGCGCATCAGGGGGTGAACCTCCATCCAAGGGGCTGACGCACCAATTTCACTGGCCACAATCACATCCAACGCGCGGGTTTCGAGCATATCGAACAAGCGATGGGACGCACCCGTGTCCAGCAAAAACTGGCAAGATCGCAACTCGGCCCCCATGTCCCCCAACAAACGAGGGGTCACATCCGCGTCGAAATCTTCAATCATTCCAAGGCGTAAACGCATTAATCGGCTCAGGTCCGACATCGCGATTTCTGCGCGGGCCTGTTCGGCTTCGTTTAGAATGGTATTGGCGCGACGCAGAAACATTTCCCCGGCCGGGGTCAGCGTAACGGGCCGCGCAGATCTGTTCAGCAACGTCGTGCCGATCGCCCCCTCTAGTGACGTTATCTGCTGGGAGACTGTCGCGGGCGATGTTTCTAACCGTTTAGCGGCGGCGGAAATCGACGCTTCTTCTGCCGTGGCGACAAAAACCTCGACGTTCCATAGGGTAATTCGACCGGACGATAAGGCCATCGCGCGCGCTATTTGCCGAGTTTCGAAAGCTTTTCTTGCAACGCGGCCAGTTCGGCTTTGATATCGCTTAGATCATCGCCCGCTTCGGCTGGTTCGGCCACAGGTTCCGACGGTGCCGCGCCCGGCATCATCCCGCCTGTCATGGCCTTTAGAAACGCCTGCTGCTGGGCTTGCATCGCTTCGAACCCTGGCATTTTGGTCAAAGGATTCATCGCGCCCATATTTTCCATCATCTTGGATTGACCACCTTGCAACATTTCGAACGACTGGGCCAAAAATTGCGGCACGACGGACATGGATTGCGACGTGTAGGACCGCACCAGATCGGTCAACACATCTACGGGCAGAACACTTTCGCCGCGGCTTTCATGTTCAGCGATGATCTGAAGCAAATATTGACGGGTCAGATCATCGCCTGATTTCAGATCGACGATCTGCACTTCGCGTCCTTCGCGGATGAACACTGCGATATCCTCGAGTGTCACATAGTCGCTGGTTTCAGTGTTGTACAAACGGCGGCTTGCGTAGCGCTTGATCAACAAAGGCTGTGATG
>CAYOSK010000104.1:0-10210 GCA_964406585.1 uncultured Octadecabacter sp.
ACCTCGGCCTTGGCCTTGTCGCGCAGCTGTCCATACACATCCATGTCGGCCCAGCGCGCCAGCCATTCAGGTTCGCGCTTGGGCAGACCTGCCCGCATCGGAAAGTCGGTTTTCGGTAAGTTCAACGTCGTCTTGTAGTCTGGTGTTTCGGCGCACATGTGGGGCGTCCTTCGGATCGTAGTCTAGGGAAATTGTTTGGGGGCGGTGCGGATCAAAACAGTCACCTTCAGCCGGCGTGTGGGGGTCACAGCGCCGGGGATATAATTCGACTAATCTGGATCGCGCAAAAACTCATGAATTGGCTTATAGGGCTGCCTGTCCCCGCGGTAAAGTGTGCCATTTGCTCTTTGCCACCTTGCGGCATGCCCAACATTCAATCAATCAGGCACCCGAGCGCGTGTGTGACGAGGGATTTATGCGGATTGCAGTTATTGGTGCAGGGATGGGTGGTTTAACCGCAGCCAGCCTATTGTCAGATCAAGGCCACGACATCACCCTGTTCGATCAATTCGACGTGCCAAAACCCGTAGGCTCAGGCCTCGTGATCCAACCTGTCGGCCAAGACATCCTCGCACAAGTTGGCGCGCTTGAGACGTCTTTGGCCTTTGGCAATCGCGTAACGCACATGCTGGGACACGAGGCGGTATCTGGGCGTGGTGTGCTGGATGTTCGGTATGATCTGGTCGATCCACAGGCTTTCGGGCTGGCCATTCATCGCTCCGCCCTCTTCACAGCCCTGATGACCGCACTTCAAACACGCCCGCGGATCACTCTAGTGACGTCAGCAATGGTTACATCTGTTCGCCAAGACAAGGACAGCGTTGAAGTTTTCACCAACACTCAGGACGTATACGGGCCGTTCGATTTATGTGTGGATAGTTCGGGTGCTGGATCTGCGCTGTCACCTATCAAAACCAGACAATTGCCCTACGGCGCGATCTGGGGAACCGTCGACTGGCCCGAAACAGACATCCCCAAACACCATCTGAGCCAACGCTATGTTGCTGCCTCGCGCATGATAGGTGTGCTGCCAATCGGGAAACTGCCCACCGAAAACAACGGGCAAACAAAAAACAAAGCCGCAGTATTCTGGTCGTTGCCGCAAAACGATCACACCACCTGGCGCAACACTGGCCTCAGCGCCTGGAAATCCGAAGCGACAGCCCTTTGGCCTGCCCTTGCCCCATTTCTGGATCAAATCGATGATCCCGATCAAATGACACTGGCACGCTACAGCCACGGCACCCTCAGCCGTCCCTATGACAATCGCCTCGTCCATATCGGCGACGCCGCGCACCGAGCATCACCTCAACTGGGCCAAGGGGCCAACATGGCCTTGCTTGATGCCGCCGCTCTGTCGCAGGCCCTCAAATCCCGGCCGATAGAACGGGCCTTACCGGCCTATGCGCGCGCACGGCGCTGGCACACACGAATTTATCAGGCAATGTCTTGGGCCTTCACGCCAATGTATCAATCAGACAGTGCTCTGCTGCCCTTTTTGCGCGACCGGCTCTTATTTCCAGCCAGCCAAATTCCCCCAATACCGCGTCTGCTGACAAGCCTCGTCTGTGGCACCATGATTTCGCCGATCGCACGGCTCTAATGCGTCTTTGCTTTCTTCAAACTCCGGGGGAGCAGCTTGCTGCGGGGGCAGCGCCCCCTCATCATCGCGTCTCTTGAAACGTCAAAGGGGCAACCAAACGGTCGCCCCCCACAGTCAAAACATCTCGCGCGGCGCAGCCGCACCATTTACTTGGTCTCAAGCGCCTCAATACGGGCAAGCAGGGCGGCATTTTCTTCGCGCGCCTTTTGCGCCATCGTCCGCACAGCCTCGAACTCTTCACGGGTAACGAAATCGCGATCCGCAAGCCAGCGGTCAACCATAGATGACATCGCTGTTTGCGCCTCATCTTTGGCGCCTTGCGCGACGCCCATCGCATTGGTCATCAATTGGGACAAATCATCGAATACTTTGTTGCGGGTCTGCATAACGTTCTCCTATCGCGTGCTGGTTATATGGGGCGACTTGTTGCCCAAAACAACCCCGCAAGCAGGTTGACATCGCCGCACCCTAGGTCCCAATTGGCGCTATGTTGGCTGCTATCCCTTTTCCAGATATCTCACCCGAGATTTTTACAATTTCCGTGTTCGGCATGTCCTTCGCGCTGCGCTGGTACGCGATGGGCTATATTGTCGGCATCCTGATCGGCTGGTGGGTCGTCGTACAGGCCTCCAAAAACCTCGCACTGTGGCGCGATGAAACACCGCCGCTCACACGCGATCAAATCGAAGATCTGCTGACTTGGGTCATCATTGGCGTGATCGCCGGTGGGCGGTTTGGCTATGTCTTGTTTTACGGTCAGGGTCAGTTCAACGATGATCCCTTGCAAATTTTTCGGGTTTGGGATGGCGGAATGTCTTTCCACGGCGGTTTCGTAGGTGTCTGCGTGGCAGTTGTTGTCTGTGCACGCCGCTATGGTGCCGCTTTGGGCGATGTCGCCAACATTCTGGCGCTTACGGCAACCCCAGCGATTTTCCTCGTGCGGATTGCGAATTTCATCAATGCAGAACTGTGGGGGCGCCCGACGGATGTGCCGTGGGGGGTTATTTTTCCCGGACAGGCCGCGCAAGAGTGCGCGGGCGTTGCTGTTGGCCTGTGCGCGCGCCACCCGAGCCAATTGTATGAGGCCTTGGGCGAAGGCCTCATACTCGGCGCTCTGATATTGTTTTTGGCATTCAAACGCGGCTGGCTAAAACGCAAATGGTCGCTCGTGGCGGTATTTTTGCTTGGCTACGGTTTGGTGCGCTTTGCGGTCGAATTCGTTCGACAGCCAGACGCACAATTCACGTCCCCCGATAACCCCATCGGTTGGGCGTACGATTTTGGCACCTGGGGTCTGACACAAGGTCAGGCGTTGTCGATCCCGATGATCCTGGGCGGCGTTGTGGTGATCTTTCTGACACGCCGCACATGACCCTTCGCGACCTCATGTCGGCACGCATCGCCGCATCCGGCCCAATCACGCTGGCCGACTACATGGCCGAGGCTTTGATGCACCCCCAGCACGGCTACTACCGCACGCGGGATCCGTTTGGCGCGGCGGGTGATTTTACAACTGCCCCCGAAATCAGCCAGATGTTCGGAGAACTCATCGGGTTGGCACTCGCCCAGGCCTGGCTGGATCAGGGCGGGCCAACACCATTTGCTTTGGTCGAACTCGGGCCCGGGCGCGGCACGTTGATGGCAGACGTCTTGCGCGCCACTGCGTCAGTATCGGGTTTTCATAAGGGGGTGCAGATCCACCTTGTCGAAACCTCCGTCGCCTTGCGGGCGGAACAGGCCAAGCATGTCCAAGCAACGTGGCATGATGATGTGTCCACCTTACCTGATCTTCCATTGTTTTTGATCGCCAACGAATTCTTTGATGCGCTCCCGATCCGGCAATTCAAACGTGATCCAGCCGGATGGCGAGAAGTTTTAATCGGCGCTGAAATAGCCCCAGGTCTTTCAGAACCGACCACACTAGGTCAGTTGGATCACCGGCTCGAAGACACAAAGCCCGGTGACATTGTTGAATATTGCCCCGCTTTGACACCCATCGTGGATCAAATATCAGAGCGTATCGCCACCCGAGGCGGCGCGGCCTTGATCATTGATTACGGTGACTGGCGTTCGCTTGGGGATACCGTGCAAGCCCTCCATGATCACCAGCCCGTTGATCCCTTTGCGCAGCCGGGGCAAGCAGACATTACTGCCCACGTGGACTTCGAAGCCATCGCGCAGGCCTGCGCCCCCGCAAAACACAGCAAGCTGACACCGCAGGGTGTTTTCCTCGAACGCCTCGGCATTACACAACGTGCGCAGGCGCTGGCCAAGAAGCTGCGCGATGACGCGTTGGATGCCCATATCGCTGCGCACCGCCGCTTGACGCACCCTTCAGAAATGGGGACCTTGTTTAAGGTAATGGGGCTGTACCCTGATGGGACCCCCTGCATTGCGGGACTAGAACCATGACCTTGGACATCATCACATCCGACACGCTTGCCCCGCTGCGACACGGGTTTTTCACCCGTCGTGGCGGCGCATCATCAGGTGTGTTCGAAGGGCTTAACTGTGGTTTAGGAAGCAGCGACCAACACGCGGCAGTCACCATCAACCGAACCCGTGTCGCCGACGCAATGGACGTCCCGCTGGATGCCTTGATGGGTGTGCACCAAATTCATTCCGCTGACGCGATCATCGTGACCGAACCGACACCGGACCGCCCCAAGGCCGACGCGCTGGTCACGGCAACCCCTGGTATTGCGTTGTCTGTGTTGACCGCCGATTGTCAGCCAGTCTTATTTGCAGACCAAGACGCAGGTGTGATCGGCGCAGCCCACGCCGGATGGAAAGGCGCCCTTGGCGGCGTTTTGGAATCCACCTTAGACGCTATGGAAAACCTTGGCGCAAATCGGGCAAATATTCAGGCGGTCATTGGACCGTGCATTTCCCAAGCAGCCTACGAAGTGGGTCCCGAATTCTTCGAAGATTTCATCGCTCAGGATCAGTCGTTTGCGCGCTTCTTTTCAAACGGCAACGACGGCAAATTTCAATTTGACCTGCCAGCACTAGGATTGCATAGGCTTCGCGAAGCCGGCGTAGGATCTGCCGAATGGACCCGTCACTGCACCTATAGCGACCCAGACCGATTCTACAGTTACCGCCGCACCACCCATAACCGCGAAGCAGACTACGGGCGTTTGATTGCGGCCATCACACTTGGCCCGGCCGGTTGAATTTGACCGGATTGGGGCAAGAGAAGCCCAACCCGCGCCATAGTATGTGAGAAACAATCGCTCTGTTTGGCAGTGATTGTTTACAAACCCCAATGATTTAAGCCCTTGGTGTCACAAAGCCCCCGTGCATTCAGTGCCATAATTGCGCGGGACTATTGCTAGATATTTCATGCATTTCTCTCAGCACAGCCCAACTCATGCCCATTTGCAGCGTCATCTTTTCCCCATCGAGCAATACACATGAGGACATAACCCATGACAAAGACACCCCGTTGGATTCAATCCGCACTGCGCGAAGCAGATGCAGTCACGACAAAAATGCCGTGGGAACGTGGCCTGCGCCGCGAAGCATTCATAGCCAGTCGCCGCGCTGTCGCTGCTTTGGCCAATGCGCCAGTACGTACTGAACGCCCAGCAGCCTAAACAAACCACATTCCGCTGATCAATTGATTAGTCCAAAATCGCCGCCCGCGTCGCATTCTGCGCGGGCGGCGATTCTCGTTTGGCGTCCAGGCCGTTTGCGGCGCCCGAATCTCCAAATGTGGCGACCGCGTTTCTAGGCCTCGAACAATCCCAGCAGCGCGTGGCGGATTGATCCCCGATTTCATCGAAAATCACGAAAAGTTTGACCAAGCACGGTCCCTTTCGCCATATTCACCTCAATCGAAACGCTCCTCAGATGTTGTCGGTGGGGGCCGACAGATGATGTGACAACCTGAACAGGTGATCGCATGATGAATAAGACCCCTAGTGCTTCCGCAGGCCTCGCGGCGGCACGCAACATCGAAGACGCGGGACGCAATGCACCGGTGGCCTCCTCAGCCCGGTTTGCTCAACCAGACGGACGACCTCAGCGCGCGCAACCTCTTATGCGCCGATACGAGGTCGTCCATCTGCTTCCCAACGGCGACATCGATGATTTCAATTCATTGGCCCCCGCGACGGCGGCGTTTGAAAATAGCTTTGGCGCAATTGCACGGGGTGGTCTGCTCAAGACCAATCGCGGCGTTGTTGCAATCGAAGACATCTTACCCGGTGATCAAGTCCACACTGTAACGCACGGGTTTCAAACCGTTCATTGGCGCGGGTCTATGACGATTGTTCCGGATATGTCAGGGCACGACGACCAGATTGGCAAAATGATCCGCGTGGCCGCAGATGCCCTAGGCATTGGCCGCCCGATGCCCGATCTTATGCTTGGACCCGCAGCGCGGCTTTACCACCGTTCCCCGACATTGCAGCGCGTGACAGGCCATGACGCAGCCTTTGTTCCGGCTGCCGATTTCATTGACGGAATCAACATCGTCGAAGTTGCGCCGCAAACGCCTGTTCAGGCGTTCCAACTGGGCTTTGCGCAGCACGAACGTATCGTTGTGAATGGTGTCGAAATCGACAGCCAGAACCCGGGCGCACGGCATGAATTGGGCCTGCGCGGCGATATGCTGACGCTATATCTTTCTTTGTTTCCACACGTTGAACGCATCGAAGATTTCGGAATGCTGATGCATCCCCGCGTGTCGCTTCACGATATAGATTTCGGCGTTGTCGCCTAACGCTTAGGCGTCCCGCTTCAGCCGATCTTCGAGAACGTCAAACGGCACGCCCGGGTCATCTTTTGCGCCCCGAATAACAAGAGACGTCTTAACGCTGGCAACATTGTCCGCACTGGTTAGATCTTCGGTCAAAAAATTCTGAAACGTACGCAAATCTGGCGCGACGCATTTCAAAATGAAATCAACCTCACCGTTAAGCATGTGACATTCGCGTACCAATGGCCAATCCTGACACTTGGCTTCGAACGCGCTCAGGTCCACTTCGGCTTGTGACACCAAACCCACCATCGCAAATACTTGGACTTCGAACCCCAGTTCGCGGGAATTTACATCCGCATGATAGCCACGAATGAACCCCTGTTCTTCAAGAGTTCGCACACGCCGCAAACACGGTGGCGCGGAAATCCCAACCCGTTTGGCGAGTTCAACATTGGTCATGCGACCGTCCGCCTGCAGTTCAGCAAGAATCATCCGGTCAATTTCATCAAGCTTCTGCCCAGGCATTGTTGCGTCACCCCCCATGTGGCTGTGAGGATTCATACGTGAACGCCGGACGTTGCGCAACTTTATTTCACACATTCGCAATATTGCTGCGCGCGATCACGATCAGCGGCGCAATGCCAACGACCCCTTTTCCCCGTCAGCTGGGCTGCGTATATCCACAACAACACAAGGAGACCGCAATGGCCGATACACGCAAAACCAAAGTTCTGATTATCGGCTCCGGCCCGACAGGTTACACAGCCGGCGTTTACGCCAGTCGTGCGATGCTTGAACCCATTCTGGTACAAGGTATCGAACCAGGTGGTCAGCTTACGACCACAACCGAAGTTGAAAACTGGCCCGGTGATACCGAAGTCCAAGGGCCCGATTTGATGCTGCGCATGGAAGCACATGCACGCGCGATGGGAACGGAAATTATTGGCGACATCATTACCTCAATTGATTTTTCCAACCGCCCCTTCGTATGCCAATCAGACAGCGGAACAGAATATGTGGCCGATGCGATTATTCTTGCGACAGGTGCGCGGGCGAAATGGCTTGGCCTTGAAACGGAAGAAAAATTCAAAGGCTTCGGCGTGTCGGCCTGCGCCACCTGCGACGGTTTCTTTTACCGCGGTCAGGAAATCGTCGTGGTCGGTGGCGGCAACACCGCCGTCGAAGAAGCCCTGTTTCTGACGAACTTTGCATCCAAGGTCACATTGGTCCATCGCCGCGATGAACTGCGCAGCGAGAAAATCCTCGAAGACCGATTGATGAAGAACCCCAAAATCGAACCCCTTTGGTTTCACGAGGTTGAAGAAGTCTATGGCGGTGAAAGCCCGCTCGGGGTTGAAGGCGTCAAAGTGAAACACACCAAGACAGGCGAAATAACCGATCTGCCGTGCAAAGGTGTGTTTATTGCGATCGGGCACGCGCCCGCGAACGAGTTGGTGAAAGATCACCTTGAAACCCACATGGGCGGCTACGTCGTGACGAAACCCGACAGCACTGAAACATCCATCCCTGGTATTTTCGCAGCCGGTGATTTGACCGATCACAAATACCGTCAGGCGGTCACATCGGCAGGCATGGGTTGCATGGCCGCGCTTGAAGTTGAACGCTGGCTGGCAGAGCAGGACTAGGCACGCGCCTTGACTGATGTTCAAATGAAAATTGTCTTGGTCACCCCCGAGATTCCTTGGAACACGGGGGCCATCGGGCGAACTTGTGTGGCGCTTGGGCTGGAATTGATCCTCATCAAACCGCTTGGATTTTCCTTGGATGAGAAGGCCGTCAAACGCGCTGGCACAGATTACTGGCAACACGTCACACTGAACCAATATGACAGCTGGGCGCACTTTCTTGAGGTGCGCCAACCTAATCGTACACAGCTGCATTTCTTCGAAGAAGACGGCGCGCAAACACTGTATGATCCGACTTACCCAGATGATGCCTATCTTGTGTTTGGGTGTGAATCTGCGGGTCTGCCCCCAGACATTTTGGCCGACATGGCCGACCGCACGTTTAGGTTGCCAATGCGCAGCCCGCTTGTGCGGTCTTTGAACCTTGCCAATGTTGCAACTGCGGTGGTGTATCAGGCCATGCGCACGCAATTGTCCGGCTAAGCAAAACTCAACAGCCTGTTTCCATATAGGGCATAAGTTTGTTCTTGCATGAACAAACTTCATGTGTATGTTCACGCCTGAACAAACACTGAGTCGCACTCCATGGCCATGTCGCCCGAAAAAATCAGCTCCGAACAGGAGGACCAAATGTTCCGCCTGCTGCGGCAGTTGGACATCGCACCCGATGCGTCCCAACGGGCGACAGCGCAGGCGATTGGCGTGTCCTTGGGGCGGCTGAATGCCTTGCTGAAACAGGCGACCGATGCTGGCCTCGTCGATATTCAGGATCGCAACGGCCCCGATAAACGTGCCCGCCATACCTATGCCATCACGGCCCGGGGTGCGGGCGAAAAGAACCGCCTCACAACCCAATTTCTAAACCGTAAACTTGCCGAATACGACGCTCTGCACGCTGAACTAACGGGCAGCACATCCGGCCTTACATCTTTGACGAATAGGACCAAACTAATGGAACACAACCTCGCCCCCATCCCAGAGCTATATGTCTCATACGATTCCGCGCAAAAGCTGAAAACAGAAGCAGGTGAGCTTGTAAGCCACGATCTGACACCACGTCAGATTTGCGATCTGGAACTGCTGATGAACGGTGGCTTTAACCCGCTCAAAGGGTTCCTGAGCGAAGCCGACTACGACAGCGTTGTGGAAAACATGCGCCTGACAACAGGTGAACTTTGGCCGATGCCGATCACGTTGGACGTCTCTGAAGATTTCGCAGCCTCATTAGAAGTCGGTCAAGACATCGCCCTGCGCGACCAAGAGGGCGTGATCCTCGCCACAATGACGGTCACCGACAACTGGGCGCCAAACAAAGCAATCGAAGCTGAAAAGGTCTTCGGTGCAGACGACGATGCACACCCCGCCGTGAACTACCTGCATAACCATGCCGGTAAAATTTACCTCGGTGGTCCGGTAACAGGCATTCAACAGCCAGTACATTATGATTTCCGCGCGCGCCGTGACACGCCAAACGAATTGCGCGCTTATTTCCGTAAAATGGGCTGGCGCAAAGTGGTCGCGTTCCAAACGCGCAACCCGCTGCACCGCGCCCATCAGGAACTGACATTCCGCGCAGCCCGCGAAGCCCAAGCCAACCTATTGATTCACCCTGTTGTGGGTCTCACCAAGCCTGGCGATGTTGATCACTTCACGCGCGTGCGCTGCTACGAAGCCGTTCTGGGCCAGTACCCACAGTCCACAACATCAATGTCTTTGCTGAACCTTGCGATGCGCATGGCAGGCCCCCGCGAAGCCGTCTGGCATGGTCTAATCCGCAAAAATCACGGCTGCACCCACTTTATTGTTGGCCGCGACCACGCAGGACCCGGATCTAACTCTGCGGGTGAAGATTTCTATGGCCCCTATGATGCACAGGAACTGTTCCGCACCCATCAAGAAGAAATGGGCATCGAAATGGTCGACTTCAAACACATGGTTTGGGTGCAAGAACGTGCGCAATACGAAGCCATGGACGAGATCACGGACAAAGACGATGTCACCATCCTCAATATCTCAGGTACAGAACTGCGTCGCCGTCTGGCAGAAGGCCTTGAAATCCCTGAATGGTTCTCATTCCCCGAAGTTGTCAAAGAACTGCGCCGCACCAAGCCGCCGCGCTCAAAGCAGGGCTTTACCGTATTCTTCACCGGTTTTTCTGGGTCGGGAAAATCCACCATCGCCAACGCCTTGATGGTGAAATTGATGGAAATGGGTGGCCGCCCCGTGACGCTGCTTGACGGTGACATCGTGCGC
>CAYOSK010000105.1:0-10205 GCA_964406585.1 uncultured Octadecabacter sp.
ATCGTTCGCACCATATCCGCGTCAGGTGTGCACCACCACGCACACGGACGGCCCAAAGCTGCCGTTCATGCCACCAGAAACCCAGCTTTCAGCCCGCCTCCAAAGCTGCCATAGATCAAAGTGGAGTTTTTCTTTTCGGCCAGAACGATTGCTTTAAGTTAGGCAAGCATCTTTCACTAGACATTGTGCGAACAATTCACTTTAAAACTAGATCAGCCAACAGATTGGCAAAAGAAGCGCCGTGCATATCGCGGTCGAAACGGGTTCCCTGAATTTCTGGGCGCGGTAAGCTGAATTTCAGGACATTTAGGTCTGTGATTTCGTAACGCTTCAAGGTCGCTTCGGTTATGCCAAGCGCAGTCGCTACGCGGGCATCGTCTGCAATCTCGCACACCTTTTTGAAAGCGTCCGGGCCATCGCAGAAGATATCAATTGTTAGCCAAAATGGTCCAGCGTTTTTTGACCGAATTTTGATCGCAAGATCCGAAAGCTTGGTCATGCTGTCATCACCTCGACGACGAGTTCAAAGGCATCCATTGGATCATCTAATTCAAGGACATGGTTGAGGCAAAACTCGTATATTTCACCTCGACCCATTTCGTTAGGTGAAAATGGGAACGCGAATGTTGGCATCTCTTCCTGCTCTGTCAGTGGGTGATGCAACAAGTAAGGGTTGAGGATCTTGGCCACCTCTTGCGACGTCGCTTCGGATTGCGCTGTGACGATGCCCATGACACCGACCTCGTTTCCAAAGCGGGCATTGTTTTCGAGAGGTCCTAAAGTTGCATCCGCGCCAATCAAGCGTAGTTCCAGACTGAACTCTTCGTTCACACGTTCGGTCGCTTTGGCAGTACACTTGGCCTCAATATCCGCGACCCACTCTCGGATGTGTTCGACGTATCTGGGCTCGCGCACCAAGGCGAGTGAAACTGTTTGGTAGCCGCCACTGCGTGCCCCCTCCAGTTTGACTGTGTAGATGTCGTTCGGGATCCATTCGCTACCAGTGACACGCACGGCCCGGTCATTCAGAGCTTCGTATTGCGCACCGACCACGTCAAGGTGACCGCCGGGTTCATAGAGTTGATATGGGTTGGAGTTTTCGTAAAGCATATGCGCGGACACGGTGTAAGGCGTCGCCCTTGCGGTGCTTCCCATGGGGTCGACGGTAAAGCCAGCCTCATCAAAAGTGATCATGATCGTCCCCGAATTAGGGTTTGTCGTCGCCAATGCCCCGCATTCGCCGATCTTTGCACCGTGCCACGCGCCACCGGGGTGGCATCCGCGCGCAAGCGGAAGTGCGGCGATGGTGGCTGTGTCGGTGGTGCGTCCTGCGATGATAATATCCGCGCCGGTGTTTAGCGCGGCTTGAATTTGTTCTGCGCCAGCTAATGCCACTATGTTGGTACAGCTTTCCAAAAGCGCAGGTGAGATATCCACTATGGGTTCGAGCGACTTGATCTTGTTAGCTTTCAGCGCCTCGATCATTTTGGCATTGGCTTGGCCCGATTTCAATACGGCAACTTTAGCGCTCTGCCTAGTCTCTGCGACGATCTCCCGGGTAATATCGACAAGCCAGTCCGTGGCATCGTTCGCGCCACTTGTTCCTGCCGTTCCGATTACCAAAGGAACACCTGCTTTGGCGCGCGCTTCCATCAGCTCTTTCCATTCGGATTTGATCGAACTGCGCGAATACTTGGACGTCCCGGTGCCAAGGTAATGCGGCCCGCTGTCTGTTGAGCCGCCATCAATTGCGATCAGGTCTGGCTTTTCTTCGACACCGCGATCGAGCGCGTCGCGATAAAAGCCAAGGCCAAGCGCCCCTGACGGAATTAGGATCTTGGTTGTTATCGGTTGGGTCACGGTATCCTCTTTTTCGTTGGTCGATCGTTACAGCATTGACCTGACAGGATGCTGACGTTTGGCTTATTCTTGCAGAACAGAACTTTCCCATTCAGCAATGAAGTTTCGGCTTTTAAACTGGTCTAAGTATACCAGAAGTCCTGGCCCCAGTGCGATCCGGTGAAGAGACTCTTCGCTCGCTGAATCCAAAACTGCTGATCGCAACAGGGGTGAATTCCCATCTGGGAATGTTTGCTTTAGTACGAAATCTAAGAACTCCGCTGCCAATTCTGGGCTTTCCGATGTGGTCGGGATGAGCATCGTTCTAAGCATTACAATGGAAAAATCAGACGGGAGGATGATCGTGAATGCGTCAGAGTCTTCTCTTTGTTCGGCATAGCTGGCCAAAACATTATAAACGATGGCAAGTTCCCCGCTCACCACGTCGTCAATCATACTCGACGTGCAGCAATAAAGCTTTGGATCAAGCGTGCCCATCACTTCGGTCAATCGCCAATATGTGTCAGAGGCACGGGCGTCTTGTGTTGCAAAAAGATAGCCAGAACCAGACGCACGGATATCATAGGTCCCTACCCGACCTTTGAAAATCTCTGGATTTTGGCGAAGCGTGTTTATCAAGTCTTGTCGGTTCTCAGGCAAAGGTAGGTTTTCGAAAGCAGCGTTTGAGATCACGAAGGCGGCAGGTTCCTGTGTAAATGCAAAAACCATTTCATTCCAAACAGCCCAATCTGGCAATCCTTCTGTTTGATCTGACGTATGAGTCCGGGCCATCCCGTCGTTGGCCAGTTTGGTTTGCAAATCCATCGCACTGGAGATTGCCAAATCAAAGGGTTGCTGTTCGTTCAGAACGGCGCGCATGACCTCTGATGAACTCGCAACCGTGTAATCGACACGAACCCCTGCATAATCGGACAAGTAGGATTGAATCATAGGTTCGAAAAAACTGATATCGGCGGTGGAGATGATACGAAGAACTTGGCCTGAACTTCCATCGCCAAAGACTGCGTGATCTTCGACCTCAAAGGCGGATGCCAGCGTTGAAAGGCAGATCAGCCCAAGGGAAAGGACAAGGATACGCATGCGCCGCCTCCTGAATTATTGGTTAGTTTTATCTCGCCATTGTGGGCCCGCGCTACTTCATCAGCGATGGTCAATCCAAGACCAGAGCCCACGACAGCTTCCGCGTTTTCGCCACGTTCAAAGCGTTGAAGCAAGCTGTCAGTATCTGCTTCTTTGAACCCCGGGCCCGAGTCTGAAACCACAATTTTGAAACTGCTTCCCTCGTTCTTGGAAGATACTTTAACAACCTTGCCGCGGCTAGAATATTTGATGGCATTGTCGAGCACGTTGTGAAACGCGCTTTGCAGCAAGATGCGATCACCAAAGATTTCTGCGGAATCCAGTCGAAGAATGTTGATCGGGATCTCCTTTAGATCGGACACGGGTTGCAGACGTTCGACGGTTTCACTGATCAAGTCGTGCAATTGAATGGTTTCAGAATAAAGGTTGTCTGTCCTGAATGTCACCATTGCATGATCAAGCAACTGACCCGCGGTGCGAGAGCCTTCGTCAATCGCGCGGATCATTTCGCGAACTGCGCGACGGTTTTCTTCCTTTTCAACACGTCGCAGGGTGATTTCAGCTTGGGTTCGCACAACTGCAAGCGGTGTGCGCACCCGATGTGCTGCTTCGGCGATGAAATCCTCTGATCTGCTTAATGATTTTTTGAGCCGTTCCATCAGATTGTTCAAAGACACCACAAGCGGTGCCATCTCGCTGGGAACCGGAGCCGCAACCGGGCGCAGGTCTGACGGACCACGACGAGAAACAGACTCCGTCAACCTTTGAAGCGGGCGAATGGTGCTGCGGGCAATAACCAAGGCCATAATGGCCGACAGGGCAAAGAAGCCAAATCCGACGCTTAGGGAAATGCGTGAGATACGGGCAAGCGCGAGGTTCATACCAGTCAACGTCTGCGCAACCGACACTTCAAGAAAAGCCTGATTGTTGTCTATTGAAAAGCTGCGTCTTGTGGCCGCGATCCTGATGTCTTGTCCCAAGTAAGTCGCGGATTGAAAGATCATGTCGTTGTTGGTGAAGTCACCGGACCGCGGCAGGTTTTCGTAGCCCGACAGGAATTCCTCTTGAAGCCGGATTGCATAGAACGCCCGCTCGTCCGTTACTCTGTCCAGCATAGAAAGCGCTGAATACGGCAGGTCGACCGATATTTCACCCTGAGACACCCGCGCGCTGTCCAGAATTGAAATCGCAGACGCGGCGAGGATGTTGTCCTGCGTTTCTTGCGCGATTTGCTGAAAGACGGATTGCATCACGATGTAAAGTAGAACGCCAGTCAAAGCGGAGCTGAACAGCAACATGAACAGGAGCCGTTGACGGATGCTTCTTTTGGTGTTTGGCGCTGTCATGCAATTTCGAGCTTATAGCCTAAACCGCGCACCGTGGTGATCGAAACATCCGATGAATAAAGGTGGCGGCGTAAACGCCCGACATAAACCTCAATCGCGTTTTCGGAGGCTTCTTCGTCATAAGAAAACAATCGGTCAACTAGCTTGGGCTTTGAAAAAACTTGGTTCGGGGCGTTCATGAAAATCTCGAATAGTCGCAGTTCACGTGTGCGTAGTTTGGTCTCATGACCGTCAACCTTCAACGTTCCGGCAAGAGAATCAAACTCTAGTTTTCCGAGCGAGACAACATTGCGAGCGGCACCGCCTTGCCGACGCAAAACCGCGCGACAGCGGGCTTCGAGCTCGGAAAAATCAATCGGTTTGACCATGTAGTCGTCTGCCCCAAGATCGAGCATTCCGACGCGATCTGAAACTTCCGAACGGGCCGTTAAGACGATGATCGGTGTGCTCGATTGCGCCTCTCTTCTTTGTGCAAGAAAGCTGCGCCCGTCCCCGTCAGGGAGCATAATATCAAGCAAAATCAGATCGTAATCGGTAGTCTTTGAAAAATCGGTTGCTGTCTCCAAGTCTCCGGCGTGATCCACGACATGCCCATCCATAACAAGTCGATCGACGACAGCGCTCGCTAGTGCTTCGTTGTCTTCGATCAGGAGAAAACGCATGCTGTATTTCCTTTCTCGGACGTTGTCAGCTTTGTGTCAGTTTGGGTAGTCAATCTGATCGAACATGGGCGGCCTGTGCCGCAAATGTCAAATGGGAGGAAAATTCAAATGACATTCAAGATGGGCCGTCGCGCCCTTATTTCTGCTGTGGCAGCATTCGGTCTTACAGGACCCGCGTTTGCTGATGGTCACCAAGTTGTCGATAGCATCCACTTCTTGATCCCCGGCGGCGCAGGCGGTGGCTGGGACGGTACTGCACGCGGAACTGGCGAAGCGCTGACGAACGCTGGTCTTGTCGGATCTGCGTCTTACGAAAACATGTCAGGCGGCGGCGGTGGTAAGGCCATCGGTTACCTGATCGAAAACGCCGACAGCAATCACGGCACGTTGATGGTGAACTCAACACCAATCGTGATCCGGTCTTTGACAGGTGTTTTCCCGCAAAGTTTCCGGGACCTAACGTTGGTTGCTGGTACTATCGGTGACTATGCGGCACTTGTTGTTGCGGCCGATAGCGATATCCAAGACGTGGGTGGCCTGATTGACGCTTTCAACGCTGATGCTTCTGCAGTTGCAATCGGTGGCGGCTCAGTTCCGGGCGGCATGGACCACCTTGTTGCTGCGATGGTTTTCCAAGCGGCGGGGGCCGATCCAGTTTCGATGAAGTACGTTCCATACGATGGTGGCGGCGCGACTATGGCGGGGCTCTTGTCTGGTGAAGTTCAGGCTGTCTCTACTGGTTTCTCTGAAGCAGTCGAACTGGCGAAAGCTGGCGAAGTGCGCATCATCGGTGTAACCGCTGATGAGCGTGTTGACGCATACGCGGACGCCCCAACAATGGTCGAGCAAGGCAACGATACAACCTTCGTCAACTGGCGCGGGTTCTTTGCCGCACCGGGACTGCCGGACGACAAACTTGCCATGTATCAAGACGCCATCGCCAAGATGTATGACACGGATGAGTGGGAAACTGTCCGCGCGCGCAACGGTTGGGTGAACATCCACAATCCGGGCGACGACTTCGCGACGTTCTTGGAAGCACAGGAAACCGTGATTGGTGATCTGATGCGTAAGCTCGGCTTCCTCTAGGAAAATAACAAAAAATTAGATGCGCCCGGCAACGTTCGGGCGCATCGTTTTGAGGGAGGGGACGAGACGATGGCGATTGATCGCTGGATAGCATTTGTAATCTTGCTGTTGTGTATCGCGTATGGGTACGGCGCATTCTTCACAATGGACGGGCTATTGCCGCCCATTATGCAAAGACGCCCAATATGGCCGTCGACTTTTCCAAAAGTTCTGGTTTGCGGCGGAATTCTCTTTTCCCTGATCATTCTGCTAGGCTTGGAAAAAGCTCCGGCAAAAGAAGATGCCACTGATATCAATCTGTCTCGCCTTGGCGATTATAATTTTGGCCAGGCCATCCTTCTTTTAGTTCTTATGATTGCCTACGCATTGCTCTTGCGTCCGCTCGGCTTTCTCGCTTCGACCTTTCTGTTCCTGACAGTCGGTAGCTTCATTCTGGGAGAGAGGCGCTTTCTTTTGATGGCCATAGTCTCTGCCATTGCAGCTGGGTTCATTTGGTACTTGGTCGACTCTGTCCTTGGGATCTTTCTGCGCCCATTGCCCTTCTTCTTAATGGGGAGCTGACATGTTAGATGGACTTCTAGTCGGCCTTCAAACCGCATTTACTTTCACAAACATTATGATGGTCATTGGCGGCTGTTTGATTGGCACATTCATTGGTATGCTTCCGGGCCTTGGGCCAATGTCGATCATAGCGATAATGATTCCTGTGGCGATCACGATTGGCGATCCGTCAACAGCGCTGATCCTTCTTGCCGGTGTATATTATGGTGCCGTCTTTGGTGGGTCCACGTCTTCAATCCTAATCAATGCGCCAGGAGTCGCTTCGACCGTTGCGACATCCTTCGATGGCTATCCGATGGCCCGCGCGGGCATGGCAGGGAAAGCACTAACCATTGCGGCAATCTCGTCCTTTGTTGGGGGAACAATCGGCGCTGTATTACTCGCGATCTTCGCGCCTGCGCTCGCCTCTGTCGCGCTACTTTTCCATAGCTCGGAATACTTCGCTTTGATGGTCGTCGGCCTTTCCGCCATCGCGGCATTCGCAGGCACGGGGCAAGTGTCCAAGGCGCTCCTAATGACTTTCGTTGGCCTTATGATGGCAACCGTCGGAGAAGGCGTATTGTTCAACATGCCGCGCTTCACGATGGGGGTCATGGACCTGCAATCAGGTTTCGGTTTCATCACTCTAGCGATGGCGATGTTCGCTTTGCCCGAAGCGGTCTATCTTGTGCTTGATCCCAACCGATCAAAGACAGGCGATGGAGACTCCGGCAAAATCAAAAACTTGCGTATTTCGCGCAAAGAGGCCAGATCTATCGCACCCGTCATCGGACGCCAATCGCTGCAAGGCTTCTTCATCGGTGTTCTACCCGGCGCTGGGGCAACGATTGCGTCCTTCCTTGGTTATGCGGTGGAACGCAATATCGCGCCCAAGGACGAACAGGCCCAGTTCGGCAAAGGCGCACCCAAAGGCATTGCCGCTCCTGAAGCCGCCAACAACGCGGCTTGCACAGGTTCATTTGTGCCCCTGCTGACCTTGGGTATCCCAGGGTCCGGCACGACCGCGATCCTGTTAGGGGCGTTGATTGCGTTGAACGTCAGTCCAGGCCCGCGCCTGATGGTCGATGAGCCACAGATCTTTTGGGCCGTGATTATCTCGATGTACCTTGGCAATTTGGTACTTTTGATCCTTAACCTTCCATTGATCCCCTACATCGCCAAGGTCTTGGCCGTCCCTCGCAACTACCTAATCCCATTCATTTTGTTCTTCACCCTAATGGGGGCCTACATCGGGCAGAACAACGCGACCGAGCTGTTGATCCTCGTCGGCTTCGGCGTATGCGCGACGATGCTGCGTTTTGCCGACTACCCTCTGGCACCACTATTGATAGGCTTCATCCTTGGGCCACTTTTGGAAAACAACTTCTCGCGCGCAATGCAGCTTTACGATGGCGTTGGCTTTGTCTGGGAACGTCCGATGACGCTGGCATTGCTTGTGTTGGCACTCATTCTGGTTGTCTTGCCCAGCTATCGCCAAAGAAGGGCCCGCGTCCGTGCTGACGGGATCGCTGATGGGGACTAGACCTCTGGAGGGTGTCAGAATTCTTGATCTGACAAACGTCTTGGCCGGTCCCTACTGTTGTTATCAATTGGCTCTCATGGGGGCAGAGGTTGTTAAGGTCGAACGCCCGGGATCAGGTGACCTTGCGAGGGTTTTGGGGGCCGATCCCTCACGCAATGCGGCCAAGATGGGGATCAGTTTCCTTGCCCAAAACGCAGCCAAGAAATCAGTCACCCTCAATTTGAAATCACAGCGGGGGCAAGAGCTGCTAAAGGATTTGGTTCGCGGGGCCGACGTCTTGGTAGAGAACTTTAGGCCAGGGGTCATGGAACGGCTTGGCTTGAATTTTCAAGCCTTGAAGCTTGTGAACCCTAATTTGATCTATTGCGCGATTTCAGGTTTCGGACAAACCGGTCCGCGCAAAGATGACCCAGCTTATGACCAAATCGTTCAAGGCGTCTCGGGCGTGATGTCTATTACAGGCACGTCTGAATCCGCACCATTGCGCGTCGGATATCCGCTGGCTGACACGACGGGTGGCATGACCGCAGCAATGGCAATCGCGGCAGAACTAAACGCAAACCCGCGTGGCGCTTTCTTAGATGTGTCGATGACCGATGCTGTGGTTTCGGCAATGGGTTGGGTGGTGTCGAATTACCTGATTGGTGGCGTCAAACCTGCCGCGCATGGGAATGAGAACACAACCTCTGCCCCTTCCGGCACCTTCGCCACGGCTGACCAACCCATCAACATTGCCGCAAACCGTGACGAACAATGGGAAGCATTGGCACAGCGCTTGGGTCGTCCCGATCTGTTGACAGATCCAGCCTATCTTACCCGCGAAGACCGCAAAGCCAATCGCCATGCCTTACGCGCCGAGTTAGAATCGGTGCTTTCCACAAAACCGGCTTCGCATTGGGTTGCAGAACTCAACGCGCTAGGCGTTCCTGCTGGTCCAGTCCTAAGCGTGCCGCAAGTCCTTGATGATCCGCAAATGATCGATCGTGGGTTGATAGCAGAATTGCAAATGGACTCCGAACAAATCAAGGTCTCAACATCCGCAGCCATCATCGACGGCAACAGACCCAAACCCAACTTACCGCCGCCAACTCTGGGGCAGCACAACTTGGAAATCTGGGTAGAAGCCGGATTGTCCGAAACGGAAATTGCAAATCTGCAAGACGAGGGCGTGATATGAGCGATGTATCTGATTGGTGGCGCACCTCGATTATCGATATGGAGCCAGGCCGCATCGAACTACGTGGGCACCCGATACAAGACCTGATTGGCGGTATCGGATTTGCTGAAATGATCTGGCTCATGGTGCGTGGCGACCGACCGACTTCTGATCAATTGAAGTTGTTTGAAGCCGCGCTCGTGGCCGCTGTTGATCACGGCCCGCAAGCGCCTTCAATCGCCGCAGCACGGATGGCTGTGACTTGCGGCCTGCCATTAAACAACGCCATGGCGAGTGCTGTGAATATGCTTGGCGATGTCCACGGTGGTGCCGGGGAGCAAGCTGTGGAACTTTACCATCACATTCAGCATTCAAACTCAGAATTGGCTACGGCTTTGGACGATTGGATCGCCACACAAGGCAAGATCATCCCGGGCTTTGGCCATAGGTTCCATAAACCCGTTGATCCACGCGCACCCAAGTTGATGGAAATGGTTCAAGAGACCATAGAGGCAGGAGCGTGTTCAGGTGCCTTTAGTCAAATCGCGCAGCAGATCGAAACCGAACTAACCGCCCGAAAACAAAACCCTATTCCTATGAACATAGATGGTGCGACAGCGGTCATTTACGCCGAGTTGGGGTTTGCGCCACCACTCGCACGCGGCCTATTTTGTTTGTCGAGATCAGTTGGAATTCTCGCGCACTCTTGGGAACAAAACCAGCAGGGAGGACGAAACAAGGGCCCGACACCTCCCGAATATCGATGGACGTTCGAGGAACAGTAAATTTTTATATTGAGACATTTAGAACGTTCCAAGTTCGCAAAGGTCTATATCGTTGCACCCAAGATCTGAGAACTGGGCCAAATGTCGGCTTTTACTCATCTGGCCAACGAACTATGCACACGCAGCAAACTTCCGCTTTCCGCC
>CAYOSK010000106.1:0-10190 GCA_964406585.1 uncultured Octadecabacter sp.
CCCCTGCCACACCTTGCGGCCTGTCGCCCACTGGCGGCGTAGATAGCTAGGGTGTGCGGGGGCGTCAACTGCAAATCGGGTGCGTTTCGCTTTGGATGTCAAAGCACTTAGATCGGCGCAAATGTTCCGCCAATGCGCCACTGGCGTGCCGCAATTCCATTGTAGTTCAAACCTTGAATTTACACAGGAAAAACGCAGCGAACAGGCGGTCACCCGTCTGATATGGACGGACGGATTGGAAACCAGAATGAAAACGGTGTTGAAGTTTTTGAAGATTCTAGGCCTCGTGACTTTGGGCCTGATTGTTTTGATTTTTGCGATGGTCGTCTTTGATATGCTGATTGCCGCGGTCTTGATCGCCTTGGCGTCTGCGCTGGGGATGGACTGGATTGCACATCTCGACAGTTTTTGGCTGATCGTCTTTGTCGCCCTTGTGATGCCAAAGGGCTGGATCTGGCGACGTCTGAGTTTGAACAAACCCTATGTCTGCCACGCGACCCAAGACATACAGGCCCCGGTCGCACAGGTTTGGGATTTGTTTCGCTTGCGCCCGCGAAACGACTATTATTCAGTGACGATGCCAACGGTTGTTGCTGTTGACGGGGTCGCGGACGAATTTGAATTACAGATTGATCCAAAAATGACCACCCAAGATGATCCGCTGACATCGATCAAAATGAAGGTCGATGAAACGATCGAAAATTTTTACATTCGCATGCATTGCACGAATTCGGCCAGTCTGCCCCTGTTTGGTAAGGATTTGATCAGCACCGAAATCTGGATGGAGGATTTGGGCAATGGGTCAACCCGTGTCACCTATGCTGAAACCCTGTCGCGACTGACTTTGGTGACAATATTGGCGTTCGTTTTCCTCAATCCCGCGCGCGATGGCCTGAAACGGGCAAAGGCGTTGTGCGAAGGCAAAGAAGACACATCTTGGATGACGAAAGCCTTTAACGATGTCGGGCCGAATGGCGAAACATCAAACGATTTGAACCAAAACATGACCATGATCGCGATTGCCACAACAGTCGTCCTTTTCTTGATGACCTACGGGGTGATGTGGTTCGTGTTGTCTTTGCCATCCTAGGGTCGCTAATTGGCCTGCGGGGGGCTTTGGTCGATGGCTGGCTTGCGTGCGATGGGATCAATCGTTAGGTCGACACGCTAAAGCCCGCAACAAAGTGAACCGCACCAATGAAAAAGCCACAATGGGTCGTTGATAAAGAACGCGACAAACGCGCGGCCGCGAACCATACGGTTTGGCTGTTTGGCATTCACGCCGTACGCGATGCACTGTTGAACCCCGCCCGCGAAAAGCTGCGCTTGGTGGTGACGCGCAATGCGCTGGATCGATTGGGCGACGCGGTCACCCCGGGCGAAAACGGTTGCCCTGAACCGGAAATGTCTGATGCGCGCAAATTTGGCGCACCGATTGATCCGCAATCGGTCCACCAAGGCGCCGCACTCGAGGTAAAGGCCCTCGATTGGGGCAAAATCGCGGACCGCTGTTTGGGGGACGGGGCCAGCGCCCCGCGCGTGCTGTTGTTGGACCGTGTCACAGACCCCCACAACGTCGGCGCGATTTTGCGCTCAGCCGAAGTGTTTGGGGCACAAGCCGTTGTTGCGATGGCACGCCACGCGGCGCCCGAAACCGGCGCGCTGGCAAAGACCGCCAGCGGTGCAATGGAACGCCAGCCCTATATTCGGGTGCGCAATCTGGCTGATGCGATCGTGGAATTGCAGGGCATGGGATACTTGGTTCTGGGCCTAGACGGAGAGGCCGACACAACCATCGAAGCCGCCGTGAAAGACAAGCGCGACCGCGCCATCGCACTGGTGCTGGGCGCCGAAGGGCCGGGACTGCGCGAAAAAACCAAAGACACCTGCGATGCATTGGTACGGATCGATTTCGCCGGCGCGTTCGGATCCCTGAATGTGTCCAATGCGGCGGCGGTTGCCCTCTATGCAACGCGGGGGTGACACCCTAAATGGGTAGAGAACCTGCCAAACCGGAGCCGCCATGCCTGCCCAAAAAATTGCGACCTGTTGTTACTGCGGCACCCGTGCGGCGCTTTTGTTGCGCGGAAACCAGCGCCATGAGCTGAGCTGTTCAAGCTGCGGAGCGCCTTTGCATGATCTTAAAATGTTACCAAAACACGGCGAACGGGTGACTGCGCGTTCCGCGACACCCACCCGCCCGCAGCCCAAAGCCGTGCACCCCAATCAACCCCATCCCAAGGCCCGAAAGATCAAAAAGTCCAAGAAACGCAAGGGGATATGGCGCGAGTTGGTGGAAGATATTTGGGACGAAATCGAAGACATTTTCGATTGAAACAATTGCGCACGTGTGGTCACACCTCGGCGAGGTGGGTGTTTTTGCACCGCCGAGTGGTCCAAATACTGTTCAACGCACGACCACATCTGGAGACCCCGTTATGCTAACCCGTAGAGTTTTACTGACCGCCGCCGCTGCTGCGCCCGCCGCCGCCCTTTTGACCCGCCCAGCTATGGCCGCCGAACCGATGGTGTTTTCCGAAAACGGACTCGCCATCCGCGGGGCGGACCCGGTTGCCTATTTCACGCAAGGTGAGCCCGTCATCGGGAACACGGATCATGCCGTCATGTGGAACGGCGCGACGTGGCATTTTGCGAGCGTGGAAAACATGGAGTTGTTCTTGGCGGATCCTTTGGCCTATGCACCGCAATATGGAGGATATTGTTCTTATGCCATGTCCAAAGGCTATGTGGCGACATCCGTCCCCGACGCATTCACAGTGCATGATGGCAAATTGTATCTGAATTTCTCGCTGCGGGTCCGCCGGATTTGGGAACGCGATATTCCCGGCAACATCGTTTTGGGGGATGCGAATTGGCCCACGGCGTTGGCCTGATCACGTTTTCCGGCGCAAACCTTTTGGTAACGATTGGCATGCTTATCTAAAGACCAGAGAAAAGGGTTTGGAACACCCTTAAGATTCTCTTTGACTGTCCCTCGTTCCGTACCTTGCGCCCGCATCCCATTGCGGGCGCTTTTTTATGGGGTAGGGTGGCGCCATGTACAGTGATCAACATCTTCGCGATATTTTGAAACGCATGGCGGTGGTCGCTGTGGTTGGCGTGTCGGCCAATCCGGTCCGGCCCAGCTATTTTGTGGCCCGCTATCTGCGCCTGAAAGGGGTTCGGGTTGTGCCGGTGAACCCCGGCCTTGCGGGGCAAACGTTGTTCGAGGAAACCGTCTACGGCGCTTTGGGCGACATTCCGTTTGATGTAGATATGGTGGATATCTTCCGGCGCAGCGATGCGGTGCCCGCCATCGTGGAGGACGCCTTGGCCCGATGGCCGGGTTTGCAAACGATCTGGATGCAGATCGGGGTGGAACACGAAGGCGCTGCTAGCAAGGCGCAGGCGCGCGGGGTGGATGTGATTCAAAACCGCTGCCCCAAGATCGAATATCAGCGCTTGTTTGGCGAATTGCGCATGGGCGGGTTCAACACAGGCGTCATTTCATCGAAACTCTAGATCGTGACAAAAGGGGCGCTGCCCCCGGCGCGCTGCGCCTCCCCCGGAGTTTGAACAAAGCAAAGACGCGAAAGGGCGGTTAGGCTAACGGCTGGCCTTTTCGGCGATGCCGGATTGCGTGGTGCGCTTGCCCAGTTCGGTTTCGATGTCAGCTAGGGTGACACCCTGTGCTGCGCACATGACCAACAGATGATACAGCACATCCGCCGCTTCGCAGGTGAGCTTGGCCGCGTCCCCCTTGGTGGCTTCGATGATCGCTTCTATTGCTTCTTCGCCGAACTTTTCTGCCGCTTTGTCCGGATCCGCCAACAATTTGGCCGTCCAGCTGGTGGTCGGGTCTGCGCCCTTGCGCGCTACGATGGTTGAGGCGAGGTCTTTTAGGGACATATCAAAGCCTGACTGGAACGCCATGGGCCGCCATATGCGCCTTGGCTTGGGGAATAGTGAAGGTTCCGAAGTGGAAAATAGAGGCCGCAAGAACCGCAGATGCGCCGCCTTTGGTAACGCCATCCACCAAATGATCCAGCGTGCCAACCCCGCCCGAGGCGATCACGGGGATCGATACGGCATCTGTAACAGCGCGGGTCAGAGCGAGGTTAAAGCCGGACTTTGTGCCGTCATTGTCCATGGCCGTCAAAAGGATCTCGCCCGCGCCCTTGGCCTGTGCCGTCAGGGCAAATTCCACCGCATCAATTCCGGTGGCGCGACGCCCGCCGTGGGTGAAAATCTCCCATCGTCCGGGTTCGACTGTTTTGGCATCAATCGCACAAACGATACATTGTGAGCCAAAGCGCAATGCGGCTTCTGTTAAGACGTCCGGGTTGGCGACGGCTGCAGAATTGAAAGATACCTTGTCCGCCCCCGCCAGCAGCAATTTGCGCACGTCGTGGTGGGTGCGTACACCCCCACCAATCGTCAGGGGCATGAAACAGGCCTCTGCGGTGCGGGTGGCCAGGTCGTACATGGTGCCACGGTTTTCTTCGGTTGCCATAATATCGAGAAAGCACAGCTCGTCCGCGCCCATATCGTTGTAGCGGATCGCGGATTCCACAGGATCGCCGGCATCTACGATGTCGACAAAATTCACGCCTTTGACAACGCGGCCATTGGCGACGTCTAAACAGGGGATAATGCGGGTTTTCAACATGACTGCGTCTTAGCGGGAACAGCGCGGGCGTGCAATCCGGCGGCTCAGCGGCGGTCAATTCGGTTAGGGTGTGCGGGCCCGTCTGCCACGCCATTCCAACACGAGCGTGACGACGGCCAGTATAGCCCCGTAAACAACGCCCGTTGCCGTGACCAGCAAGAGGGCGGGCAGGCTTGTATCCGCGAACCCGTTGGGGACCACCCGACACTGCGAATATCCATACAACATATCACCGTTGCAGGTCGCAAACACGACCACCACGAACGTGTACACCACCAACAGGACAACCGCCCAAACCACTGCGCTGCGTCGCAGCCACAGACCAACGCGCGGTCTGCGGGCAAGGCGCCCAGCAAGGTAAAAGCAACCGCAAATGATTAGGGCAGGCAGGTGCAATACCAATAAGATAAGGGGTAAATCCGACATGAAACCGTTCCTTTGCCCTGCGCGACCTTGGCACAGTCCGGTTTTGGTGACCCGACCAGCGCGTTAGGCAAGCGCCCGAAGAGCGTCTGCCAAATCAATCGCACCATCATAAAGCGCGCGGCCAGAAATCGCGCCAGAAATCACACCGGTGTCTTTCAGCGCCGTCAAATCCGCCAAAGATGACACACCACCAGATGCGATGACGGGAATATCCACAGCACGGGCAAGCGCTGCGGTCGCGTCGATGTTAGGGCCCTTCATCGCGCCGTCGCGCAGAATATCGGTGTAGATAATAGCCGCGATCCCTGCATCCTCAAAGGACTTGGCAAGGTCCACAACCTGGACGTCCGTTTCTTCCGCCCAGCCTTTGGTGGCCACAAACCCGTTGCGCGCATCAAGACCGACAGCGACCTTGCCGGGAAATGCGCGCGCAGCTTGGCGCACCAGATCGGGGTTTTCCACCGCCACCGTGCCAAGGATCACGCGGGCAAGGCCGCGATCAATCCAACGTTCGATCGTGGCCATGTCCCGAATGCCGCCGCCCAGTTGCACAGGCACAGGGCAGGCCTTTAGTATGGCCTCCACGGGGGCGGCGTTCACGGGTTCGCCGGCAAAGGCACCGTTCAAATCCACCAGATGCAGCCAGCGACATCCTGCATCCACGAATTCGCGAGCTTGCGCGGCTGGATCATCGTTAAAAACCGTCGTCTGATCCATGTCACCATGGACAAGGCGCACGGCTTGCCCATCTTTGAGGTCGATGGCGGGGTACAGGATCATATCGCGGCTCCGAAGTGGTCAAAGGTCTGGATGTGCCATTATGACAGCTGATCGACGGATGCAACGGACCCCACGTCACAGTTGCGCGCTGGGGGGGCGAAAGGGCAGACTGCGCCCAATCTCAGGGAGGAGACCACACAGATGAAAACTTTTGCACTTACACTTGCTGCCACGCTCGGGCTTGCTGGCGCGGCCTTCGCGGACCCTTTGGAAGGAAACTGGCGCACACCAGCCGATGACAACGGCAATTCAGGAATCGTTCAGGTTGCTCCATGTGGTGCGGCGCTTTGCGGGACGCTGGTTCAGGCGTTTGATGGCAGCGGCAACCAGATGCAGTCGCCCAACATTGGCCGTCAGATCATTTTTGACACGACCCCATCGGGCGGCGGCGAATATCGCGGCCAAGTCTGGTCCCCGGATCGCGACAAAACCTACAACTCGCGCCTTCAGTTGAACGGCAACCGCTTGTCTGTTTCGGGCTGCGTTTTGGGAATCTGCCGGGATGGCGGAACGTGGACACGCAACTAACGCATCACATTAGATATGTAATATAACACACTGAAAGGCCGCGATTTTCGCGGCCTTTTTTTGTGGTGCCCTTACGGAGTCCACGTCAGGAAATTCGCAATCATGCGCAGCCCTGCATCTTGGCTTTTTTCAGGGTGAAACTGCATCCCGACGATCGTGTCGCGCCCGACCACGGCCGTAATGTCACCGGCGTAATCACAATGGGCCAAACGCTGTGCGGGGTCCGCCATTTGCATCGCCCAGGAATGGACGAAATAGGCGTGATCCCCTGACGAAATGCCATTCAACACCGGATGCGGCGTCTCAATCACCAGATCGTTCCAGCCCATATGCGGTACGGGCATTGCGGGATCGGTTGGGGCGATCTTATGAATGTCTGCGTCAATCCAGCCAAATCCGGGGGTTTCTTCGTACTCAAACCCGCGTCGGGCCAACATCTGCATGCCCACGCAAATGCCCAGAAACGGCACTGCACGCTGTTCGACAGCCTCGATAATCGCCTCCGCCAGTCCAGAAATGCCGTGCAATTCTGCATGACAGTGGGGAAATGCACCATCGCCGGGCAACACAACGCGATCCGCGCGGGCCACAACATCAGGGTCACCTGTGACAATCACATCGCCCGCGTTCACGTCGGCGGCCATGCGTTCAAACGCCTTTTGCGCCGAATGCAAATTGCCGCTGTCATAATCGATCAGAACGGTGGTCAAAGGGCACCCTTGGTTGATGGGATTGCATCCGCCTTGCGCGGGTCGGTTTCCACGGCGGTTCGCAGGGCGCGTGCCACTGATTTAAATGCGGCCTCTGCAATGTGGTGGCTGTTGAACCCGTGCAAACGATCAATGTGCAATGTGATGCCGCCATGGGTGCTAAGCGCCTGAAAAAACTCGCGTACCAATTCGGTATCAAACGTGCCGATTTTGGCGGTCGGCAGGTCAAGATTACAAATCAAATAGGGCCGCGCGGACAGATCCAGCGCGCAGCGAACCTGCGCATCATCCATTGCAAGGTGGCAATCGCCATAGCGATTGATCCCGCGCTTATCGCCCAACGCGTCAACCAGCGCCTGACCCAGCGCAATGCCGACATCTTCGACGGTGTGGTGATCATCGATGTGTAAATCGCCCGTGGCACGCACGGTCATATCAATCAAAGAATGCCGCGCCAGCTGGTCCAACATGTGGTCAAAGAACCCGACGCCGGTTTGATTGTCATAGGTTCCTGTTCCATCCAGGTTCACCGAAACCGAAATATCGGTTTCGGCCGTTTTCCGAGTAATTGTGCTGGTGCGCATTGCGTTCGTCCTTTGGCCGTTAGCGCGCTTATAGGGCGCGCAGGGCCGCGCGCCAAGGCGCTAGATCGCTTGTAGCAATCGGGTCATGCGGCGGTTTTCCTGAACGCTGGGTTCAGAAATCTCAGCAAGATGTTCCCGTGCGGCGTTGGTTTTGCCTTGGCGGACCAGAAATTCTGCCAATTCAATGACTTGCGCGGCAGCGCCATCGGACACTTTGATCGCCTTGGCGTACCAATCTTCGGCACGTGGATCGCCCATGCTGGACAGGGTTTGTGCCATCAATCGCAACGGTGTTGTGGAATTTGGAATTTCAAGGGACCAAGCGCGGGTCGCTTTTTCGGCGCGGTCATAGTCGCCGACGGCCAAACTTGCCCGAATGGTCATGTTGAACGCGCGGGCGCGGTCGCGTGGCTTTTCAGGGTCGCCCATTAACGCGTCAAGCGCCACCTGCGGGGCGTCTTTGGCCATCGAAATAGATGCGGCCAATAACCCGTGGGGATCATGGGCAAGGCTAATGGCAAGTTCGGCAACATCCAAGCGGCCCATCGCAACAGAACATTCGGTCAAAACGGCTGCAATCTGCGGGTCTGCACAATAGTCCGTGTTGCGGGTCAATGCTTCAAACCCGACTTTCGGGCGGGCCTGATACACCTCAAGATTGGCACGCACTTCGTCTATGTCCAATGTTCCATCATCGCCCGTGTAGGCCGCCACCATGCGGCTGATGTTCAAATCTACGATCTCTTGCGTGACGTGGACTTCGTCGTCTTGGTACGCAACAGCGCGGTCCGACAATGTGATGGATTCATAGCTTGGGAAATAGTGAACAAAATCATGCGTGTGCGTGATTTCTTCGGCGGCGGTGCGCAGCACGGATTTGGAATATGTATTGGCGACCATCACATCCGCATCGCGGTAGGTTGCAGTCACCGGAACGGGGGATACGGTGACAATCACCTGAATGCCGTCGCGCCCGTGTTGTTTGATCAACGCCAACGCATCGTTTAGATAGCCCATTGTTTCCGCATAGCTGAGCACATGCAACTCGAACCGTTCCGGCATATCACGCATCATGGACCGGCGCGGCGCAAGGTTCAGATAGTAACCGGTTTGGGTGTCAAACCAGACCTCGGACAGGCCCAGCGTAATGATCACCGCATCGCACTCTTCAATCGAACGGTAGGCTGCGCGCAGGGCCCGGCGGCGAGTGCGCACAATGTCCAAATCTGCCGGAGCCATGGAATTTTTCAGGTGCAGATCGACCCAGCCTTTGCCTTGTTGTGCAAAACACGCGTCTTCGTTCGTCTCGTCCTCAAATGCCCATTTAAGTTCGTTGTAGATCGACGGCGCGCCATAGTTGTTCATCACCGCTGGCCCAACAGCGTTGAAATCATCATCTTGGTTCAACACATCCAAAGCGGGCAGGTTAAAACCGCGTTCGGCCAATGCGCTTTCGACGTTGCGCGCAAAGCACGATCCGATTGTGAAAATCTTGCCACCCGCCGGAAGAACACATCCCGCCTTGAAATCAGGGCGCGCCATAGGAGACAACCGATTGGTGTCACCGCGTTTGGGCCAACGGCTGTTGTGGTTGGCTTTCATGGTTTTGATGGCGTCGTTCGCGCTGAGCGTAGCAATGGGCATTGTTTCGATCCTGCTTGTTCACTGTTTCTTAACGACGAACAAACTGTTTCCGTGTGGCTGCAATATGGCACGAATTAGGTTATTGGCAGGTAAAGGCGGGGCAGATGAAATCAGAGTTTTGGGATATCCCCGCAGGCAAAATTGCTGCCGTGGTCACGCATTTACAAATGCACGCGCCCCCAGCCGCGCGATCGGTTCCCGATATCGCGGCCACGCTGGCCCACCACCCAAGCCCGGATTTGGGTTGGTATCGTGACCTGTTCAAAGACGTCGGTGAAGATTGGTTGTGGTTTTCGCGGCGCGGCATGTCAGACACAGATTTGGCGGATGTGATCCACAACACACAGGTCCACATCTATTCGGTGCAGATGCAAGGACGTGACGTCGGCATGTTGGAACTGGATTTTCGTGTGCCGGATGAATGCGAACTCGGCTATTTTGGCCTGACGCCAGATATGGTGGGGACCGGGGCAGGGCGGTGGTTGATGGATCACGCGATCCGGCTGGCATGGGCTGAACCGATCAGCCGCTTTCACGTCCATACCTGCACGCTGGACAGTCCGGCGGCGCTGCCGTTCTACATGCGCAGCGGGTTCACCCCGTACCGCCGTCAGGTGGAAATTGCGGACGATCCGCGCATCATGGGCGTCATGCCCCGCACAGCCGCCCCCCAAGAACCCCTGATCTAGGCGAAGGCCTGTTTCAGAAATCCAGCAACGGACTTGTCCTCAAGGTCATTGAGACTGCGCAGCTTGACGTGCCGACGGGCTTTGCCTTTGCCCTCAAGAAGGCCGTCGGGGTCATCAAACGCCGCACCGTTGGAAAATTCGACCGATATATGGGCCTTAG
>CAYOSK010000107.1:0-9987 GCA_964406585.1 uncultured Octadecabacter sp.
GCTATTCGCCAGAACCTGCTTTTCATATTCCTTGTGGCAAACTCCAAAAGAGGCTAGTAGCAAGACACGCCAAGAACCATCAACCGCTCACGTAACTTGGTTTCAAGTTGTTTGTGTTGCTCACGGCCCTTAAGAGACATTTATCGCGATCATTGACGCCGCAGTGCAGCTTTCGCATTGCTGCCGTTCATACGCTTTGCAGCATCAGGATGGATGGCAATGGTCGGATCGCGGACGAAACGGACTTTTGCTCACACAGCTATTGCCGTAGCTGCATCTGCCTACAGTTACCGCGCGAGCTGGGCTGCGGTTCGGCCTGCCCGGCCAGGGCAATAATTCTAGACGACGGCATGACCAAGATCTCGAATCAATCTTTTGCCGCAAGGCATACCACACGCCAAAACATGGCCGCCTAGTTCTGACGTTTACTCGACTTTTCTTGCGACCAATGGAGTCAGTTTAGGCCATTTACGGTACAAGGAATGCCAGTCAGGGCCGCGCGGATCGGGTCAGTTAGATCGCTGGGTGCATGCAGCCTGATAGTCTGCGATCCAAGAATTTCCAATCGGATATCAGGATGGTTCAATTGCTGCTCCGCAAGTGTCGTTTCGATCGCCCAATGTGTCGCGATGCACCGGAGTTCTGGCTTGAAAATTTTGCCGATGGGAGTGAGCGGCATTTCTTCGATTATCTCAATGCGTTTTGGCACTGCTGCGGGTTCAACAACAGTTGCTTTCGCGTGGACGAGCAGTTCTTCTGCGGTGGCGATAGCACCAGGTTTTATTTGCACGAATGCGACCGGAAGTTCCCCGGCATAGGCATCCGGCATCCCAACTGTGGCGGCGTTTGCAAGGCTGGGGTGCGAAAGCAATGCGTCCTCGATAGCTTGAGGATCGATGTTATGAGCGCCACGGATGATAATGTCTTTGGATCGCCCAGTTGCAAAAATGCGCCCCTCTTCGTCTACATGCCCGATATCCCCACTGGATAGCCAACCACCATCCAGAAATACGCCTGTGTCTTCCTTTGGTCTTGAATAGCCAGGTGAAACATTGGGGCCCTGGATTTCAATTGTGCCAGATTCATTTGCCTGCACTCTTGAGAATGGTAGCCTTAGTCCGCATGAACCTGGCGTCCTTTCTCCCTGGAAGGGTTCCACAGCGATACAGCCGGCGGTTTCTGTCATGCCAAGGATGTTGCGGACTGGCTTGCTGGTTTTAATCTCAAATGCTTCGGCTAACTCATTTGGTAGCGGTGACCCTCCACTCAGCATCAACCGAAGCGTTGAAATATCGGCATCAAGTTCAACAGTATTCAAAGCGCTAATCACGGTCGGCACGCCGCCGATTACGGTGACGCCATATGCTTCAACCTGTCGCCAAATAGAATCCACAAACGACTGATTTCGCATACCGAGCCGACCGGGCAAAATCAGTTCAGCCCCGGCGCAAAGCGCCGACAGCCCATAGACGAAGGCACCAGCGACATGAAACAGCGGAAAACCGTTAACCACTCGATCCTGGCCGGTGAAATCGTACATTAGTGCGCAGGATCGCGCGACGTAAGCTTGGTTTTGATGCGTGTGCTGCACCAATTTCGGAGCTCCAGTGGTACCGCCTGTATGAAACAATGCAGCGATGTCATCGGGATCAGGTGTGGTCGCATGATCAGCAGTGGATTCTCCCGCAACAACTTGCTCGATCGCCCCGTCAGAGCCCATTGAAACACCTGAACCGTCGCAATCAAATATTGGCGACTGAATTCCCGCCGCGCGTAAACCCGACACAACGGTTTCCCAAATTGGAACGTCATTGTTTTCGCCCATGACGACGGCAGCTTTGCAATTGGCGGCGCTCATCAGACCCGCAATATGGTCCGGTTTCAGCATTGGGTTGATTGGACACACGCGGGCAACCAGTTCGGCCGCCCAAAGCGAGATCTGCGCACTGGGCGTGTGCCCGCCAAGGATCGCGACAGAGTCCGATCGAGTAATGCCAAGCGATTGGAAAAACCTTGCGGTTTGATTTACGCGATGGACCAACTCACGATAGGGGATCACTTCATCTGAACTTGGGTCATCAACTTTGTTTATGAACCGAATGGCAGACGCATCGGGTGAGCGATCACGCGTGGTGCAGAGGATTTCGTAAGGTGTACGGTTTGGCAAATAGGCCTCGAACCCTCTTGTTTCTAAGGCGACGATATCTTCGATTGTCGAAATTCTGACCATGTGAAGTGCCGTCCTCATTTCGTTTGCTTCGGGATCTGCTCAACACTGTCACCGCGCAAATTAGATATAGTCAATAACAATAATTTTTGCTAGAAGCATACAAGGGTTTTACGCGCGACGCAGCGTATTTGGGAGGGTCATTTGGCGGATCAATCGGGGCAACATCCATGGCAGGTGGATTACACCACTGTGACCCATATGTTTGAAAACGCAGCCCGCTCATCTCCAGATCGCCTGTATTGCAAATCTGGCGATGTGGTTTTGTCTTATTCCCAAGCCACAAATGCAGTCGACTTACTTGCGCAAAAACTTGGCCCGTCCGTTCGCGGGCAGGCGGTCGCCTTGGTCCTTCCCAACTCAGCGGCATTTCTAATCGCATATTTTGCAACGCTCAAAGCTGGGGCCTTTCCGGCGCTCGTCAATTATGGTCATCCCGATGCAACCATAGGCAAGCTTCTGGCCGGGATCGATGTGGCAGCCGTCCTTTCGGACCGGGACATACCAAATTTGGACATCACGCATTTTGACGATGGCGCAGTTGCGGCGCTGAACCTGCGCACGGCCACATCACTCAATACCGACGCGACACTACCCGAAGGGACCGGCGCGATCCTGTTCTCGGGTGGCACCACCGGATTGCCAAAACAGATCGCCCATACAAATGCGATGCTCATCTCGGCGGTCGAACGCATGGAATGGGGGTGGCCCACGAATGACGGTGAAATTTGGCTGCCAGTTGCGCCCTTCACTCACATTTATGGGTACTTAATGGGGGTGCTAAATCCCGTGCTCCGGGGCGGTACGGTTGTGATCCCACCGCGGTTTCATCCAGACCTGATCGTCGACATGTTGTGCGATGAAAACGTCACCGTTTTTGGCGGTGGGCCGCCTGCAATTTACCAGGCCATTATGGCGTCCGAGAAGTTCTCATCAGCAAGCTTTCCCTGCCTGCGGGTCAGCCCTGGCGGCGGAGCGCCCTTTCCTATGGATGTGCATCGCCGATGGACCAACGCAACGGGGCTGCCCATCACCGAGGGCTATGGCATGACGGAAATCGCCCCAATCTGCGTAAATACCGAAAGTGACGGTATGCAACCCGGCGCAGCGGGCAAAGCCGTGCCAGACACGGCAATTGAAATCGTCGATATCAAAACTGGCAAAACGGTTTTGCCCCCGGGGGAAGCTGGTGAAGTCAGGGTCAAAGGACCGCATATGATGGCCGGTTATATAGGCAATCCAGAGGAAACTGCCGCGACAGTTCGAGATGGATTTGTCTATACCGGCGATATCGGAATGCTGGATGATGACGGTTTTCTCATCATCAGTGACCGCAAGAAGGACGTGATCTTTGTGAAAGGTTTCAACGTGTTTCCGCGAGAGATTGAGGAAGCGTTGCTGTCGCATCCGGCTGTCTCTGGCGCGTGTGTGGTTGGGCAAAAGAATGATCGCGCGGGTGAAGTGCCCATTGCCTATCTTACGCTGCGAACACATGTTGAAGCGGACGAGTTGGCAATTTTTTTGGTTAAAATCCTGGCTGACTACAAAATGCCCGCAGACTTAGTAACGTTAGATACTTTTCCTATGACACCAGCCGCAAAAATTGACCGTATTAGCTTGCGCGCAAAGGCAAACGAGGCGCTTGAATGACCGACGTATCCATCCAACTTACCGCTATGAAGGCGCGCATGAAGATGCCCGTGATTTGCGCACCGATGTTTTTGGTAACCAGCCCTGATATGGTGATCAACGCCTGCAAATCCGGCGTGATGGGCAGTTTCCCGGCCACGAATGCTCGGACGGAACAAGAGTTGCGAAAATGGGTAACGCGCATCGCAACATCAGTAACACCGACAGATGCACCGTGGTCGATGAATATGATCACGCATTCAAGCTATGGCCGCTTTGACGCGGAACTGGCTTTGGTTGAAGAGTTTCAGCCGAGCTTGGTTATCACTGCTCTCGGTGGGCCGCACCGTGTGACCGAAACGGTTCACAGCTATGGTGGTTTGGTATTCGCGGACGTGAATTCCCCCAAATACGCCCAAAAAGCGATTGAAAAAGGCGCGGACGGGCTTGTTCTTGTTTGTTCTGGCGCGGGTGGGCATACGGGCGAGTACGCTATGATGCCGTTCATTGACGAAGTCCGCAGTTTTTTCGATGGCCCCTTGATTGTCGGCGGCGGCATCGGATCAGGGCGCGCCGTCAAGGCAGTGGAGACTTTGGGCGCGGATTTTGCCTATCTTGGTACACGCTTCCTTGCGACGGACGAATCCTTGATAGAGGACGCATATCGCCAGATGGTTTTGGACAGCCACATGGAGGATCTTATTGCCTCGCGTGCAATCACCGGAGCCCTTGGAAACTGGATGCGTGCAAGCGTCGAAGCCGCCGGGTTGTCGGTCAACGACATGTCAGAAACTGCCAAGATCGATTTTTCGCAAGACATGCATTCGGGATCGAAAGCTTGGAAACATGTCTGGAGCGCTGGGCAAGGTGTCGGCAGTGTTTCGAAACGTGAAACCGTGGCGGACGTGGTTGCTAACCTGCACAAAAGCTACATGGATTTGAAATAGAGGACGATCATGCCCATTAGTACGCAAGAACGTGACATCATCCGCGAAATCCTAGATCTGGAAGAGCGCAGAACCACGCACATGTTGCGGGAAGTCATGGAAAATCCGGTTGCGAATTACAATGACCCTAAGCAGCTGGAGCAGGAGATTAACATCTTGTTCCGCAATTTCCCCATCATCATTGGGCATGTATCTGACGTAGCCGAGCCTGGCGACTTTCTGACACATGATGACACAGGCGTGCCAATTCTGGTGACGCGGACCCAAGATGGTAAGGTCAAAGCTTTCTTGAACGTTTGTCGCCATCGCGGTGCTCGGCTGGCCGACGAACCATGTGGTAAGGCGCGCACCTTTTCCTGCCCCTATCACGCCTGGACATACGGATTAGACGGCAAGTTACGCGGCATGCCCCAACCTTTTGGTTTTGATGGCGTTGACCGCGAAAAACTCGGTCTTGTTGAACTACCAGCTTATGAGCATTTCGGCATGATTTGGGTCGTGCCTTCGGTTCAGGAAAAGGAAATTGATATCGCCGCATGGGTCGCCCCATTTGAGGACTATCTGGGCGGCTTGGATCTAGGCGGACACCACGTCTTTCGCAAATGGTCGCTGCCGCGCAAGATGAGCTGGCGTCTGGCGCTGGAAGGGTTTCAAGAAAGCTATCATTTCTGTTCGGCGCATAAACATACTGCTTGCGCAGGCTACCTCGACAATCAGAGTGTTCACCTGAATTTCGGCCCGCATGTACGCCATGCCGTGCCGTTGCCAAATGTTCTGGAGTTGCGCGGCCAAAAGCCGGAAACGTGGGATTATCGCCCGCATTTCATGGATCAGAATTACCTGTTTCCCGCGAATTTCATACAGGTGATGACCGACCATATCTATGTTCACACAATAATCCCCACGGGGCTTGGTACTTGTGTCTTCCAATGCATGATGCTGATCGATGAAGCGCCTAAGACCGAAAAGGCCGAGCGCTACTGGCAGAAAAACTATGACCTGATCCGCGTGGTGTTTAACGAGGATTTCGAAATTGGCGAAGGCATCCAAAAGGGTTTGGGCACTGGCGCGAACCAACATTTTGTCTTTGGCAAATACGAATGTGGGCTGCACTTTGGGCAACAGTCGATTGACGACGCGTTGGCCGGAAGGATTGTCGCCTAAGGCGCTCTAAGTCTCGGCCTAGGCTGACCTTTTTGCATTGGTCGCGTTGGCTTCGATCTGATTCAGTGCTTTTCGAAGCGCCGCGATCTCAGTTTCTGAAAGCCATGTCGTGATCTGACCGTCCAAATCGCGAATTGCGGCCAGAGCATCCTTGAAAAGTGCTCGGCCCTCCGCCGTCGGAAACAGCGCATAGGCCCGGCTGTCCGATTTTGAGGTTTCGCGCCGTACCAAGTCGGCATCCGCCAAATCTTCGACAATTTTTACCAGATTGGGCCGCTCAATGGCCAGGGCCTCGCCTAATTGGCTCTGGCGCAGGCCCGGATTGTCGATGATGAGGCTTAGGCACGAAAATGTGGTTCGACGCAGGCCGAACTCGGCAAAAACGGCCTTGTATCGCAGCATCGCCGAACCCGTTGCGCGTTGCAGCCGATAGCCTGTCAATTCTCGCAACGTCTCGTCCAAAACCTTCATGTGCAAAACCAGATCATATCGGCAACAACATCAGCGTGATGATCGGGAACGCTAAAAGTAAGCCGACACGCACCAAATCAGAGGCAACGAAGTATAGCACGGCCTTGTAGGTCTCGACCATCGGCGTTTCGCGGTCCATCGCGTTGATCACGAATAGGTTCATCCCCACAGGTGGCGTGATCAGCCCGACCTCAACCACGATCAGAACCAAAATACCGAACCAAATGGCCGTGTGCTCGACGTTCACGCGATTGAACGCGCCGTTTGACACGCCACGTAACTTCAGCTCGCGTGTCATTTCGCGCGACAGTTCTTGTCCACTGGCCAGTAGGGTCTGCGCCTCAGCCAACAGGGCCGCCGGAATTTCCTTGCCGCTTGCCACCAGATCGTCAAGTCGTGCCGATTGCAGTTCAATCATCGAAACCATGTTGAAATCCAACCCCTGCACGATTGGCCAAAAGATCGGGATCGTCAGCAGGATCATAGACAAGCTGTCCATGAAACATCCCAGGATCAGATAGAACACCAGGATGATAAGAATGATCATCACCGGGCTCAGACCGCTTTCGTTGACCCACATTGCAGCGGCTTGTGGCATCTGGGTCAGCGCAAGAAACCCGTTATAGAATGCTGCGCCAAAGATGATGAAAAAGATCATCGCAGTTGATTTCGCGGTGATGACAAAACTCTCGCTGAGCGAGCCGCGCGATATGCCGCCCGCAAACCATGCGATGACCCCGGTGCCAAGTGCTCCGACCGCGGCACCCTCCGTTGGTGTGAACCAGCCAAGGTAAATACCGCCAACGACAAGGAAGAATACGAGCAATACTGGCCAGACATCAAACAACGCCTTTAATCGCTCGACGTATGGCATGCGATCCCGAATGCCCGCTGACCCAGGATGGATGCGAACGTAAATCGAAATCGCGACCATATATCCAATCGCGGCCAAGATGCCGGGAATGAATGCGGCAAGGAATAGTTTGGCGATATTTTGTTCCGTGATGATCGCGTAAATCACCAAAACGACAGAAGGCGGGATCAAAATGCCTAATGTGCCGCCTGCTGCAAGGGTGGCAGTCGAAAACCCGCCCGAATAGCCAAAGCGTTTCAGTTCCGGCAACGCGACACGACTCATCGTGGCGGCTGTTGCCAGTGACGATCCACAGATCGCACCAAACCCAGCACAGGCCCCAACGGATGCCATTGCGACTCCGCCCTTTCGATGCCCCAGCCAGCTTTCCGCAGCTTTGAACAAAGCTTGGCTCATCCCACCCAAAGTCGCGAAATGCCCCATCAGCAGAAACATTGGGACAATCGAAAGTGAATAGTTCGAGAATGTTGAATAGGTTTCAGAACGCAGCCGCCCAAAGGCGATGGACGTATCCCCCGTCACTATCAAAATGCCGCCAAGCCCAGCGACAAACATCGCTAACCCGATCGGAACCCTCAGAAATATCAGCACTAGCAAAGCCGGGAACGACAAAAGGCCAATCATTATATCGCTCAATGGTCGGCTCCGTCTTCGGCAAGGAGGTTCGTGCGCCCGGTTGAGACCTCAACTGCGCGCATCGCGGCGACATAAATGCTGATCACGGCGGCGACCCAGAGAGCAATGATACTCGCGCCATAGGACCACCAGACAGGAAACTCTAACAACAATGTGGTTTGACCAGACCGAAGTTTGCTGAGCCCGCCAAGTAACAAATACCACGCCAACAGGACAAGAACGGCAGCAAAAGCCACCTCAATAATCAGCCGCAAAACACGATTTGTCCGAGCCGGTAATGTCGAGGTAAAGACGTCAACCGAGGCATGGGCACCTCGCAATTGGCAAATTGGTAGGAATGCGAAGATTGCAAATGCCATCCCAGCCTCGACGATTTCAAAATCGCCGTTGACTGGCCCGATTCCCAGTCCCAATAGCCAATTTGCGAAGCCGGGCACCACGCTTTGCGCGAGTTCGGAATGCAGAACACCGTTCAGAGATCGGCCCAATATAGACGCGCAAATCAACACGATCAGCGCCGTAAGCGTCGCACCACCGAGATGCGCGAAGACACGCGCCAACCGTTCCATGAATGTTTGCATAACCGTCCCCGGTCAATCAGCGGCATGTCTTCTTTGAATCACGCCGCTGATCGCCATTCTTACATTTCTGCGCTTGCGCCTTTGCACTCACCGCTCATCAGACCCTTGGCCCGATCAATCAGGCCTTGGCCGTCATAGCCTTTGCCTTCTAGGTCCGCAATCCAGTTACCATAGATCGGCGCGACAAGTTCTTGCCATTCGGATGTGTCAGACACGGTGATTATGTTGTTGCCGTTTTCAACCGCAATCTCGCGCGCTGGTCCATCGGCATCTGCCTGAGTGCCGCCTGCGAAGATTGAGAAATCCAGACCGGAATTGGCGTCCATCACAGCCTTGTTCTCATCTGATAGACCGTCATAGAGCGCCTTATTCATCGCCAGAACAAAGGTAAGCGTATAGAGCGCAGTGCCCTCAAACTCGGTATGGTTTTCGACCAGCTCGGGCACCTTCAGCGCAGGCGTCACTTCCCAAGGGATAGTCGTGCCGTCAATAACGCCTTTGGACAGCGCTTCGGCAACAGCAGGAACAGGCATTCCGACAGGGGTTGCGCCAGCTGCAGTTAACAGATCGTTCACCAGACGAGAGCCACCCCTGATTTTCATGCCTTCCAAATCCGCAGGCGTCTCAACCGGGTCCATCGTGTGGAACATGCCGGGCCCGTGCACCCAGGTGCCAAGGATTTTGACGTCCTTAAACTCACCATCTTCCATGGCTTCGTCGAACATCGTCCAATAGGCGCAAGACGCAGCGCGCGGGTCTTCAACCATAAACGGCAATTCGAACACTTCGGTCGATGGATAGCGCCCCGGAGTATAGCCTACGACTGTCCAGCCGATGTCATCCACACCATCAATAACGCGATCCAACAACTCTGGCGGACGCCCGCCAAGCTGCATTGTCGGGAAGCGGTCAATCTTGATCCTGCCTTCCGACTCTGCTTCGATTTTGTCGGCCCAAACGTCCAACACCAAACGCGGTACATTAGCTTGTGCTGGCAAAAAGTGGTGCAGTTTAAGCGTTACTTCCTGAGCGATCGATCCAGTCGCCATTGCCCCAAGGGCGGCAGCTCCTATCAGCATTGATTTCGTAAATTTCATTTCATTCCTCCCATTGCGCCAATCAAGGTTTTGCGGTTCTCGTGCTGGAAAAACCGTCCTCGGTCCGCTTTCGATATAATGTTATATTTCATATCTATATAAGGAAGTCACCTGATTAAACTTTCGTTTTCGAGAACTTTTTTACTGCCCAGCCCATTTGCGATTGTTCGGTCAAGTCGTCTGATATGCCGAATTCGCGCGGGTTCGCGGCTTGAACATCAGTTTGTTTGCTCCAGCTTCGACAGTGAATGTCCGCTCTTTGATTCGCTGCTATCCATATATGCGTTTGCAGCGAATGGCTCCTTCCCGCCATTTATGTCGATTGCTTCACTTTCTGACTGGACTGCTGCGCACTTCATAG
>CAYOSK010000108.1:0-9845 GCA_964406585.1 uncultured Octadecabacter sp.
TTGGGCTGATCGACAAAGACTTTGCCAGCTGGTCAGCCGAAGTGCTTGGCCGACTAGATGGGCGCCCCAAGGCCGATGTGTTTCAGGCGGCGCTGGCTGGCACAGATCTCTCTCAACGCTTGGACGAACCCGTGGCAAAAAACCTTGCCAATGCCTTTACCGAATACCTGAACGCCGCGCGCGACGCGGGCTATTCAGATTGCACTCCGGGGCGGTTTTTGTTGCCCGGTGATCTAGAAGGCTCGCCCGTGCTGACATTCGCGCCTTTGCCGGATGTGTCCAGCCCCGCGCGCAGATCGCTGTGGCGCGAATTTGAACGTCGCTTTGAAAGCTATAAACGCAATGTGGTGCGCCCGTTCTTTCGGGACCATTTTGCGCGCATTGATCGCCAGATCGTGCTGGTTGACGTTCTTGGCGCGATCCATGCAGGCCCACAAGCAGTCGATGATATGCGTCGCGCTATGGCTGATATATTGGGCGCGTTCCGCCCCGGCAGGAACGATTTTTTGACACGGCTGTTTCAAGGACGCCGTGTCGACAAAATCTTGTTTGCGGCAACCAAGGCCGATCATCTGCACCACGAACAACACCCGCAATTAACCGCGATTACCGAGGCCCTTTTGCGCGATGCCAAAGACCGCGCTGAATTTTCCGGCGCAGGCACGCAGGCGATGTCCATCGCGGCGCTGCGCACAACTGTTGAAGACACGCGCGCGCACAATGGTGAAACGCTTGGCGTGGTGCGCGGCCAATTGCTTGGTGCTGACAAACAGGCCGCGTTTTACCCCGGTTCTTTGCCTGCCGATCCATCACACCTTTTGGGTCCCGCGCGGGCAGGGGCGGATGAATGGCTCGACGCGGATTACCAAGTCATGAGCTTTGCACCCGCGCCACTGACGCTCAAGCCGGGGGACGGACCACCCCATATCCGACTGGATAAAGCAGCAGAGTTTTTGTTGGGGGATAAGTTATGAACGACACACCAAGACGCGGGCCTGTCCTGTTTGATATCCAGGAAGACCACGCAAAAGAAACGCCGTCCCCCGCGGCTGTCCCGCCAGTTCCCGATCTGGATGCTGCACCAACGGCGGCAGCCATGCAGCGCGTCGCGTCGCTTGCCGCTGCACGCCCAAACCGGCTGGCGCGTTGGTTTTGGGGGCTTTTGGCGTCATTGGTTTTGTTTTTCGCCGGTATCGCCGCATGGGATTTCGTGACCGGATTGATTGCGCGCGCACCTGTTTTAGGCTGGATCGCAACGGCGCTGGTGGCGTTATTTTGTCTGGTCCTTGCCCTCATAACACTCCGAGAACTGGCCGCGTTCGGGCGGTTGCGCCGCGTGGATCGTATTCAATCGGCCGCTATGCAGGCGCTGGGCGACAACAGCCTAAAGGCCGCGCGGGGTGTGACCGCCCAAATCACGGCGCTTTACCGCACCCGTGATGACACCACTTGGGGGCGTTCTGCCTTTGCGGATCGTCAATCGGACGTGCTGGACGCGGGTGGGCTTTTGGGGCTGGCGGAAACCACCATTCTTGAACCGCTTGATGCCCGCGCCCGGCTTGAGGTCGAGGCCGCTGCGCGTCAGGTCGCCACTGTCACCGCTGTGGTGCCGTTGGCGTTGGCAGACGTGTTCACCGCCCTGACCGCAAACATGCGAATGATCCGCCGGATCGCAGAAATCTATGGCGGACGATCCGGCACATTCGGGTCATGGCGGCTAACACGGCAAGTGCTGGCGCATCTTGTGGCGACAGGCGCGGTTGCCGTGGGGGATGATTTGATCGGATCCGTCGCAGGTGGCGGCGTGCTGTCCAAGGTGTCGCGTCGTTTCGGCGAAGGGATCATCAACGGCGCGCTGACCGCACGTGTCGGTGTTGCCGCAATGGAGGTCTGTCGCCCTTTGCCTTTCAACACCCTGTCAAAGCCGTCAGTCACATCCCTTGTGCACCGCAGCCTGACAGGATTGTTTGGTGCGAAAACGACCTAGGTTTGCTCTGCCAGATAGGCCACCAAAATATCCAGCGCAGCCTGAAGATCGGTTTTGTGGATCATTTCGGTCACCGTATGAATATAGCGGGTCCCAACGACAATCCCGATGGCGCGCGCGCCTGCCGCCGCTTGCTGTGCGGCTGCGCCATCTTGGCCACCGGCGGCCAACATTGTGCGTTGGTAGGGAATGTCATTGGCAATCGCGATGGATTCAATGTCGCGCACCAAGGCTTTGTCCGCGATAAAACTGCTGTCGCGCACATGTAGGCCAAATCCTTTGCCCTGTGTGGTGGTTGCAAATTGTTCGGGAATACCGGGCGTGTCGCACGCCAGCGTGGTGTCAATCCCAATGCCAATATCCGGCTGCACCTTAAACGATGATGTTTTGGCCCCGCGCAGCCCGACTTCTTCTTGGGTGGTAAACACCACATGAAGCTCAGCGCCGCGCCCTTGATCACCAAGCGCTTTCATCACTTCGACGCCAAGCCAACACGCGATACGATTGTCGAGCGCCTTTGACACCACTTTGTCGCCGATTTCTATGAACGGTTCGTCCATCACCACATAATCGCCGACTTTGACGACATCTTTGGCCTTTGCCCCCATGCCCAGATCAACGAAAAATTCCGAAAGCTCTGGGACCTTCTTGCGATCTTCGGGAGATGCGATGTGCACAGGCTTGCCGCCGGGGTTCATCACACCCTTAAAGTCACCGTCATCCGTGCACACCAAAACGCGGCGGGAAAATAAATTGCGGGGGTCAAACCCACCTACGGGTTGCAGGTACAGATACCCTTTGTCACTGATATGGCTCACGAGGAACCCGATCTCGTCCATGTGGCACAGCAACATGATCTTGGGGGCGTCTGGCGTGGCACCATCACGACGACACAATAGCGACCCCATCGGATCCACCTGAACATCATCAAACAAGCCGTCAATCTGACCCATGATCAAATCGCGCACCCGTTCTTCATGGCCCGGAACACCGGGGGTTTCGCACAACGTGCGCAGCAGATCGATGTTCATTTTTCGGCTCCTGAATTGAGTGAGGTTTTACAAAACCTTGGCGCAGCGCGACGGCCTGCGCAAGGGGGGCAAAGGGTAATGTTGTACGGCTTATCCCCCGCTATTTTCACCCTCTTTCGGCTTATCCCCAAGAAAGTGCTTTACACAGAGGGGGGCACCGACGCACCATATCTAGTAAGGAGCGCGGCTATGTACCCGCTCCCTTGAGCAGTATACCAGATGTCGCCTCTGCCATGGCGCGCTGGATTTGGACAGGAGGGTCTAGGCCCATGGCGCTGACCGAGCACGATTTCACGAGCGACGAACTTCATCCAATTGATTTGGTCGAACACATTGCAGAACACCATGACTGGGATTTTGACCGGATCCACGATGATCAAATTGCCTTTGCAATCGAAGGCCAATGGCGGACCTATTCGATTACCTTGGCGTGGTCTGCTTATGATCAAACCCTGCGGCTGATCTGTACCTTTGAAATGGAACCACCTGCGGATCGCATGAACGCGCTTTATGAATGCCTGAACCGCACGAACGATATGTGCTGGGCAGGTGCGTTCACGTATTGGGCCGAAGAAAAACTGATGGTTTATCGGTATGGTTTGGTGTTGGCGGGTGAACAAATCGCCGGACCAGAACAGATCGACACAATGATCAACGCCGCGGTTTTGTCCGCTGAACGCTTTTATCCCGCGTTCCAGTTGGTCACATGGGCCGAACGCAGTCCCGAAGATGCGCTTCAGGTCGCCATCACCGAAGCCTACGGGCGCGCCTGATCCATCTTTCACAAATGCTTGAACCCCCGTCGCGTGGGCCCTAACGTCTGGGCAACACGAGGCGGGGGTTTTCATGTCATTGGATGCAATCGAAACACGCGGAATGGTCCTTTTGGGCTGCGGAAAAATGGGGTCCGCTATGTTGGCTGGTTGGCTGGCAAGCGGGTTATCTGCCACGTCTGTTTGGGTGCTTGATCCGCACCCATCGGATTGGCTGATTGGCACGGGGGTTCATGTGAATGCAGGTGTTCCTGATGCGCCTGCTGTGGCGCTTATCGCTGTTAAACCACAAATGATGGGCGATGCGTTGCCTTCGATGGCCGCATTGGGGGATGGGGATACGGTATTCCTGTCCGTCGCGGCAGGCACGTCGATCGCAACCTATGAAACCGCCCTAGGGGCGCAAAGCCCGATCATTCGCGCGATGCCAAACACGCCGGCTGCCGTGGGGCGTGGGATAACCGCAATTGTTGGCAACACCCATGTCACGGCTGCGCAAATGGATATGGCGGAAACGTTGCTGTGCGCGGTCGGTCAAGTTGTCCGCCTCAACGACGAAGCCCAAATGGATGCCGTCACTGCGGTGTCAGGGTCCGGCCCCGCCTATGTCTTCCACCTGATTGAAACACTGGCCGCAGCCGGGACGTCCCAGGGCCTGCCCAGTGATTTGGCAATGCAGCTGGCCAAGGCAACCGTCGGGGGCGCTGGGCAATTGGCCGAAGATGCGGATGATGATCCTACGACCCTGCGCATCAACGTCACATCCCCCGGCGGCACAACACAGGCCGCCTTAGAGGTCTTGATGAACGAAGTGGATGGATTTCCGGCCTTGCTGGCCCGTGCGGTTAAGGCGGCGACAGACAGATCGCGGGATCTCGGCGCATGAGCGAGATTTCATTTGATGATTTCATGAAGGTCGACATTCGCGTGGGCCGCGTCCTGCGCGCCGAACCCTACCCAAAGGCGCGCAAACTGGCGATCAAGATGTGGGTCGATTTCGGCCCTGATATCGGCGAACGCAAGACATCGGCCCAAATCACCGATCACTACACACCTGAAGACTTGATCGGCAGACAAGTGATGGGCGTCGTTAATTTTCCACCCCGACAGATTGGTAAATTCATGTCCGAAGTACTCGTGTTGGGGGCCTATGATGACACGGGCGTTGTTTTGATTGCGCCTGACAAAGAAATACCAATCGGCGCGCGCATGTGTTGAAAACAGGACAACATTCAAATGAAAACACTCTTCATCACCCGTCCTATCGCTGATCCGGTTCTTGATCATGCGCGCAGCCTGTTCGACGTTACCGTTCATCAAGGTGGGCCGCTGACATCGAATGATGCCGCCGCGGCCTTGGCCGCGTATGATTTGATCCTGCCAACTTTGGGGGATCAATTTGATGCCGCAGCTTTTGCGGGCAACATCCGGTGCAAGATGCTTGGTAATTTTGGAGTGGGATACAACCACATTGACGTCGACGCAGCCGCAAAAGCTGGGGTTTGCGTGTCCAACACCCCTGATGTGCTGACAGATGCGACCGCTGACATTGCGCTGACCTTGCTGCTGGCCACGGCGCGCCGTGCGGGCGAAGGGGAACGGCTGGTGCGTGCGGGTAACTGGGGCGGATTTGATGTGGGCGGTATGTTGGGCACCCATGTGACAGGCAAGACGCTGGGCATTATCGGTATGGGCCGGATCGGGCAAGCAATAGCACAGCGGGGGCACTTTGGGTTCGGGATGGATGTGGTGTTTCACAATCGCTCGCCCAAAGTCACGAAAGTACCCGCAACACAACTTGAGTCCCTGATAGACGTCATGGCCGCCTCAGATTTCGTTGTTGTCGCAACGCCGGGTGGGGCTGAAACAACCAGATTGATAAATGCCGAAGCCCTAGCCGCGATGAAGCCGACTGGCATTTTCATCAACATATCGCGCGGGGAGGTCGTGGACGAATCCGCCTTGATCGATGCGCTTGAAGCTGGCCAGATTACGGGCGCAGGGTTGGATGTGTATGAAAACGAACCCGACGTCCCAGACAGACTAAGAGCGTTGGAAAACTGCGTCCTGCTGCCCCACCTTGGATCAGCCACGCAAGAAACACGTCAAGCAATGGGACAAATGGCATTGGACAACATCATTGCTTTTGCCGACGGTCTGCCGCCCCCTCAAAAGGTCAACTAGGCCTGCTACGAGTCGTAGTTGCTAAAACCAAGGTGTTTAAACCAGCGTACCACCGCCCTCGGACATGGCCGCGCGCCAATGCTTGCGGCACAGGCTGACATAGGTTTCATTGCCACCGATTTGAACCTGATCACCGCCGGTCACGACATTGCCATTGCCATCTTTGCGGATCACCATCGACGCCTTCTTTCCGCAGTGACAAATTGTGCGCACTTCACGCATTTCATCTGCCAGCGCCAAAAGGGTGGCAGATCCGGGGAAGAGGTTGCCCAAGAAATCCACCCTCAACCCATAGGCCATCACGGGAATCCCGATGTCATCGACCGCCCGCGCCAACTGCCAGACCTGATCTTCGCTTAAGAACTGAGCCTCGTCGATGAAAACGCAGGCGCAGGGACCATCTGCGCATCTTTTTTCGATTTTTCGAAACAGATCATCATTCACCGCAAACGTGTCCGCCTGCGCGTCAATCCCGATCCGGCTTGCGATGCGCCCTACGCCGGCGCGCTTGTCGAACTGCGCGGTCAGCAAATAGGTTTGCATGCCGCGTTCTTGATAGTTATGCGCGGCCTGTAACAACACAGTCGATTTGCCTGCGTTCATAGTGGAATAGTTAAAATAGAGCTTTGCCATGGGGCGGGAAAATGAACCGCCGCGGGACCCGTTGCAAGGCCTCCGCGACAGAATATTGGTGCGCCCGTGAGTGGATTGATCCCGCAAGGGATCATAGCGAACCAGTGGGTCAAGGCTTCGGAGGTTCAACTCTGGCGTGCCATGCTGACCTTGGATGGGGTCCGTTGCCTTGACCCTACGGCGTTGGGGACGCCGATCTTGTGAGGGTTAAGGTCTTCCCAACCCCGCTTTGTCTGTTTAAATGTCATAGAAGGATGGGTTGGTTTATGGGAAAGATGTCTGGTCGTTCCCCTCACCACCTCAAAAATAGGGGCGACGACTATGGCCGGCACTGGCAGCTATTTGAAAAAACACACTGAGGCGCTTGTCAAAGATGTGGGGATTGAACCCGCGTGTGAACTGACCGGAAAATCCAAGGCAACCCTTGGGCGCTACTATTCTGATTCCGAAGAACACGCAGATCGGTTCATGCCCGTGGATGCGGTTGCACAGCTTGAAGCAGCAGCGAGCTATCCGCATGTGACATCTGCCTTGGCGGAACTGAACGGCAGTATGTTGAACCGCGATGACGCGCCGAAAAACGACACCGATGGCGGGATCAATTCAGATGTCATCGCGTTGAGCCAGCGTTTCGCGATGTTGATGAGCGAATATCAGCAATCTATTGAAGATGGCATAATCACTGTGAACGAAGCCAAGCGATTGTTGCGTGAAACGGTTGAGCTGCAAAAAGTTCTGATTGATATGAAAATGCATCTCGAAGATGGCAGCTGATATCGACACGTCCGATATGCCCAACGTTCAGTCGGGCGCGTTGATTCCATTAGATATTCCCGCACTTTCAGGCCACGACGGTCCGGTTCATCCACCGCGCATTTTGCTGCTTTATGGGTCTTTGCGCGACAATAGCTATTCTCGCGGAACTGCCGAAGAAGGTGCCCGTGTGCTGCGCGCTTTGGGCTGTGAAACCAAATTTTTCGACCCCAGCGGGTTGCCGCTGCCGGATGATGCGGATGACAAACATCCAAAGGTCGTTGAACTACGTGAACTGGTGATGTGGTCCGAAGGCATGGTCTGGTCAACCCCGGAACGCCACGGCGCTATGACGGGCGTGATGAAAACCCAAATTGATTGGATCCCGCTGTCGCCCATCGGTGGGGTGCGTCCGACGCAGGGGAAAACACTGGCCGTGATGCAGGTTAGTGGCGGGTCGCAGTCATTTAACGCGGTCAATCAGCTGCGGATACTGGGCCGATGGATGCGGCTGATTACGATCCCCAATCAATCCAGCGTACCGATGGCCTGGAACGAATTCAAAGACGGGCGCATGAAACCGTCCGCGATGTACAATCGCATCGTGGATGTCATGGAAGAGCTTGCGCGGTTCACCGTGATGACGCGCGGGCGTTCAGACATGTTGGTGGATCGGTATTCCGAGCGCGTGGAATCCTTGGCAGAGGTTCACAAGCGCGTGACGTCCTAGTTTGCTAGATCAACGGAATGAACGGGATACCGCCGCAGGCTGACACCGCCAGACACCCCAGAAATGCGAAATAAAGTTTCATGCTAGTCCCTTCTACGCCCGTTCAAGAACAACTGAGCCCACCGAGTATCCGGCGCCGAACGAACAGATCAGCCCGACATCACCTTTGACCATGTCTGATGAATATTTCGCAAATGCGATGATCGATCCAGCAGACGATGTGTTGGCATAATCTTGCAAAATGTTCGGTTGTTCGCCTTCATCGGGGATACGCCCCAGAACTTTCTTGCCGATAAAATCGTTCATGGTCTTGTTGGCCTGATGCAGCCAAAGCCGTTTCAGATCGTCGGCCTGCACGCCTTCGTCGTCCATATGGGATGCGATGTGTTTGCTAACCATGGGCAAGACTTCTTTGAAAACCTTGCGCCCGTTTTGCATGAACTGCATGTCCCGCCGATCTTCCATCTGATCGCGGGTGCGGCGTAAGTATCCGTTATTGTTTCGGATATTGTTTGAAAACTGTGTCGCCAACCGGGTCGATCTGATTTTGAAATGCGGGGCGGTCAGGGCGTCGTCACGTTCGATCAACACCGCGGTGGCCACGTCCCCGAAGATGAAATGACAATCGCGGTCGCGCCATTCCAGATGGGCAGAACAGATTTCGGGGCAGACAACCAGCGCGCTGCGGATCGATCCGGATTTGATCATGTCAGCGGCGGTCTGGATGCCAAAGGTCGCGCTGGAACAGGCGACGTTCATGTCAAACGCAAAACCGTCAATTTCCAGAAGTTTTTGAATTTCAACGGCAATTGCAGGGTAGGCGCGTTCATGGTTGGACGCCGCACAAATCACCGCATCAACATCTGCTGCTGATCGTCCCGCCTGCGCCAAGGCCTGCAATGCGGCATCTACGGCCATTTCAGCCATAAAACTGGGTTCATCATCACCGCGCGCGGGCAGTTTGGGATACATCCGCGCCGGGTCAAGAACTCCTGATTTATCAAGAACATAGCGCCGTTCTATCCCGGATGCGGCCAAAATGAATTCGCTGCTAGAATAGGGCTTTGCCTCAACCGTGCCATCTGCGATTGCATCTGCGTGCTGTGCGTTGAACGCATCAGCATGGGCGTTGAACGCGGCCACCAGTTCATCATTGGTAATAACATGTTCAGGGGTGAAAACCCCAGATCCGGTGATCGCAGCTGTGTGCATGATGGCCCCCCGCCTTACCCCAAAATGCGGGGTCACAGGCCATACACTACCCATGCACAACCCGTACACAACCTGTATGTACAGGCGTAACGCACGGTCACTTAGGAGAGTCTGTGGACTTGGCGCGCAGCATGTCCCAACCAGCGGAGGGTGACATGCGCAATATTGAACCGAAATCCATGACCAAGACCGAGCGGATGCATGGGGGCTACCGCGTCGGTGCGATCAAGAAAACGGACTACGAACTGTTGGGCCATCTGACCGAGTTCACGGCCCTGCCACGCGCTTGGTACGAAATTTGGCAGGACGACGACCGCCGCGACCCTAAACGCACCCATGTCACCATCCGGCTGGATGCGGATGTGGTGAAGTACTTTGGGGGGATGGTTGAGGGGTATCAGGTGCGCATCAACCGCGTGCTGCGCGCCTATATGCATTTCCGGCTGGCAAAACTGATCGAGGGGCCGGACACGATGGATTTTGTGCTGCGGCCAGAAGAGGTGCTGGAGCGGGCGGCGGTGAGGCCGGAGTGGGGGGATACG
>CAYOSK010000109.1:0-9516 GCA_964406585.1 uncultured Octadecabacter sp.
GCCAGCGCTGCGATCAGTTCTTGGATATTCCAGCGTTTGTTGATCGGGACAAGTTTGTCGCGCACATCGTCGGTCGTGGCATGAAAAGAAACCGCCAGCTGGCAGCCGATTTCATCTGCAGTGCGGGCAATTTCAGGGACAACCCCGGACGTGGACAGTGTGATCCGACGGCGCGACAGCTGGATCCCTTCGGGGTCCATCGCAATTTTCATCGCGTCGCGAACGTTTTCAAAATTATAAAGGGGCTCACCCATGCCCATCAGCACAATGTTGGATAGCAAGCGTGGCCCCATATCCGAATGGCTTTGTCCCGCTTCGGGCCATTCATTCAGATCATCACGCGCCAACATCACTTGCCCGATGATTTCCCCTGCGGTCAAATTACGCACAAGTTTCTGCGTGCCTGTATGGCAAAACGAACAGGTAAGCGTGCAGCCCACCTGGCTTGAGATGCACAACGTGCCGCGATCTGTTTCCGGGATATAAACGACTTCAACCTCGTGACCGCCGGCGATCCGCACAAGATACTTTCGGGTGCCGTCACTGCTAATTTCTCGGGTCACAACCTCGGGCAACGCAATTTCGAAGTGTTCAGCAAGGGTCGCACGGAAGTCTTTTGACAAGTTTGTCATGACATCAAAATCACGCACACCCCAATGATAGATCCATTGCCAGATTTGGTTCACCCGCATCTTGGCCTGCTTTTCTTTAACGCCTAGCCCAATAAGGGCTGCGCGCATTTGATCACGTGTCAACCCGACTATATTCATGGGGCCGCCTTCGGGCAGCGCCCGTTTGATCGTCATGACGTCTTGGGTAATGGGCGCGGAAGGCTCCATGGGACACTCTCATCTGGTTTGATGGGCGTCATATAGGGCAGCCAATCGATTTCCAAAAGGATTCTGTTATGGACATGTTTGAGTTTTCAATATAACTACAAAACTAGTTATATTGAATCGTGAGGTCATGATGGAAGTTGAACGCGCCGCACAGGGTTTTGCCGCAATGGGATCAGAAGCACGCCTAGGTGTTCTGCGCGTCCTTGTTCGGGCTGGACAAGATGGGCTAACGATTGGTGATATCCGCGAACGGACTGGTATCGCGCCGTCCACATTAGCACATCATCTGAAATTTCTGTCCGGCGCTGGATTGGTGGACCAACAAAAGGACGGACGCAGCGTTATCAACCGCGCGGCGTTTTCCGTTTTGGAACAACTGGCCGGATATATTCTGAATGAATGCTGCGCAGATACGCAACGCGGCGCAGAAAACGTGTTTGAGATCAAAGGGCATAACAATGGCTGAATTAAGCACCCCGACACAACGTCCTATCACGTTTTATCTAAAGACGATCTGGGCATTGATCGCTGCGATTTGGGCATTGATTTCTGTTTTTGATCCTGACCGATTGGCCGAACTGTTCAGCATTGGGTCAGGCGCATTCTTTGGAACACTGCCGTTTATCCTCTTTGCGGTTCTTTTGATTGCAGGCCTAAAGGCGACGGGGGCCGAAACGCTAATCGGCAAAGCATTTGAAGGCCGCGAAAGACGGGCCATCGTTCTGGCCGCGCTGTTCGGGGGCTTAGCGCCGTTTTGTTCGTGCGAGGTGATCCCGTTTATCGCAGCCCTTCTGGCCGCGGGAACGCCACTGTCTGCTGTGATGGCGTTTTGGCTGTCTTCACCCTTGATTGATCCACCGACGCTTTTGATCACTGCGGCGGCTTTAGGCTGGCCGTTCGCGATTGCCAAAGCCATAAGCGCGGTGGCGATTGGACTGATGGGCGGCTTTGCGATCATGGCGATCACACGATCTGGCGGCCTGCGCGATGTTGTTACGGCGACCGCCCCCAAAAGCTGCTGTGGTGCGCCAAAAGTGGACACCGCGCCGGTTTGGACATTTTGGAACGACGATAAACGCCGCAGCACGTTTCGTGACACATTCATCGAACAAGCCTTGTTCCTGACCAAATGGTTGTTGCTGGCTTACACGCTCGAAGCGCTCTTGATCGTCTATGTCCCCGAAGAACTGGTCGCGGCGGCGGTTGGGGGTACGGGGATTTGGCCGATTATTGTGTCCGCTTTTGTGGGCATGCCTGCCTATATTAACAGCTACGTTGCCCCGCCATTATTGGCAGGATTGATGGAACAGGGAATGCAGGCTGGCGCTGCCATGTCGTTCATGGTGGCAGGTGCCGTCAGTTCGATCCCAGCGATGGCTGCCGTTTGGGCGTTGGTCGCGCGGCGTGTCTTTGCCTTATATGTGATGTTGGGGATCAGCGGTGCGATCTTGTCGGGCATCATTTTCCAGATCGCTGCTTAAACGAAGACGGGCGGCCAAATTAAGCCGCCCGTCTTCGTAATTCTTGTCAGGTTTTAGCCCGAACAGCGGTTCGCGGCTTCTTCGACACCTGCGGTAAACCCCAGTAGAGAAAACGTATCGCGGGTCACAGTGCCACGGCCAGACCGTGCGGTCACCACCGCTTGTGCGCCACGTTTCATGGCCGCCACGATGCGCGCATCATCTTCGGGTGTCGCAGGCCATGCCCATTCACCTTCGGTGAACAGCTCAAACTTGGTTCCGCCAATGTCCAATTCAGCGGTCGAACCACCCGCAAACGGGTAACCACCTGTGAACGTGACCTGCCCTTGCACACCAGCACCCGGGCGGTAGAACACGAACAACAAAATTTCGCCGCGGCGCACGGACACAACCTGCCCATCTCGTGAATTCACAGTTTCCTTAGGCGCTGAAACGGCCCAGCATTCTGTGGGGTTATCTTCAACGAAGACCGACCAATCGGTATTTGCGGCCACGCGATTGCTGCTGGCTTCTTGTGCTAATGCGGACGTGCCCAGCGTCATCAGGGCGAGCGCGCCAAGCGCGTGCGTAATCTTTGAAATCATAAATACAGCCTCCAAGCTGTCCGTGCCTCTGGGTTGCTCGTATCTGCCAGCACCTCTGACGGGTACCTTTTGCGCTAGAATGAGCGGTTTCAACTCGATACCCATAGCATTAGCAAGTTTTTGCCCAAATGGGAAAGCCCTTTGTCCCTTTATCTTTGGGCGGGTTGCCGCCCAGTAACGCCAATTACAGGAGATATCATGTCAGGACCCGTCGATTTTGTCGAACTTTGGCGGGGTGGAATGCTGGAAAGCGTCCACCAGGGCCACGCTGTTGTCGCCGATGACACCGGCGAAATTGTTGAGGCCTGGGGCGATCCGAATGCAGTGACCTTCCCGCGTTCATCCGCAAAGATGCTGCAGGCCTTGCCCATGGTAGAATCGGGTGTCGCAGATCGATTTGGCCTTACGACCGAACAACTTGCGTTTTCTTGTGCGTCGCATTCCGGTGCGGCGATCCATACGGACAAGGCCAAAGCGTGGCTAAATGATCTTGGGTTTGGCCACGATGACTTTTGCTGCGGGCCACAATGGCCGGCAGATATCCCCGCCCGCGATGTGTTGATCAAGACCGATGAAACGCCCTGTCGCTATCACAACAATTGTTCCGGCAAACACTGTGGGTTTCTAACAATGGTCAAGGCAAATGGGTGGGGTCCGGACTACACAGCCATCGACCACCCCTTGCAGATCACTATCAAAGAAACCTTCGAAGATCTTGTTGAGGAAACGTCACCAACTTGGGGCATCGATGGCTGTTCGGCCCCCAATCACGCCGTTTCAATGCACGGAATGGCGCGCGCGATGGCCAAAATCGCCGTTGCAGACGCAAGCACAACGCGGGGCGCAGCAATGGTCCGTCTGCGCGAAGCAACGATGAAACACCCGGAACTGGTTGCGAATGTGGATCGCGCCTGCACCCACTTGATGCAGGCCGGACGCGGCAAAGTCTCTGTTAAGACAGGGGCCGAAGGGTATTTCATTGCTATTATCCCAGATCGCAAAATGGGTGTGGCATTAAAGATCACCGATGGCACAACCCGCGCGTCCGAATGCGCTATGGCAGCCATTTTGTGCAGGCTTGGCGTGTTAGACGCCGACGACCCGCTGGTGAAACGTTATCGCAATCCAGATTTGAAGAACTTTGCCGGATTGATTACCGGCGATATGCGCCCCAGCGTCGCCCTTGCCTGACCGGTTCGAATCCGTCACATAACAAGTGTTCTCAGGGCGGGGTGGAATTCCCCACCGGCGGTTACAGCCCGCGAGCGGCCCCATGCTGGGGTGTCTAGCAGATACCGGTGAAATTCCGGAGCCGACGGTCATAGTCCGGATGAGAGAGAGCGCCGTTGTGCAGAGGGTTTTCCTGTGCGCAACGTCCTTTGCCCCGAGGTGATGTGTCACCCACGCACCTGCGTGGATTTAGGGAAAGGAGCCCCACTATGACAATCGCCCCACGCTACGCCTTTGTTAAGGCGAATTGGCACGCCGATATCGTCGATCGCGCCTATGACGGTTTCATTGAATTGATCCCGAGCACCCAAGTTGATGTTTTTGATGTGCCCGGCGCATTTGAAATGCCGCTGGTGGCCAAGGACCTCGCAGAGTCGGGCCAGTATGCAGGGATCGCCTGCGCAGCGTTCGTCGTGGACGGTGGTATTTACCGCCATGATTTTGTAGCCGCTGCTGTCGTTGATGGGCTCATGCGGGTTGGTCTTGATACCGGTATTCCGGTCTTGTCCGTGTCACTTACCCCGCATCAGTACCAAGAAACCGACCATCACAACGCTATCTATCGCGACCATTTCATTGAAAAGGGACGTGAAGCAGCACGGGCCGCTCTTATGATTGGTAAGACACGCGCAGCTTTGGCGGCTTAGATCGCAAATTCAGTCTTGGCATAGCCTTGCAAGTAAAGAAGCGCGGTCAGATCCCCATGATTTATCCGCACCGCGCATTTTTCTTGCAAGGCCGGTTTGGCATGCAGGGCAACGCCAGTGCCCGCGTTCGACAACATCAACAGATCGTTCATGCCGTCACCTACGGCAATGACATCCTGTGCATCAATGCCGAGCCGCGCAGTGATCTCGCCCAGCGCATCGAGCTTTGCTTGTTGGCCTAAGATCGGGCGCACGACACGCCCCGTCAAAGCACCATCAGCGACTTCGAGGGTATTGGCGCGGTTTTCATCAAACCCAAGTTCTGCCGCAACGGATTCGGTAAATGCCGTGAACCCACCCGACACCAGTGCGGAAAATCCTTCGTGCGCTTTCATGGTTTGAACCAAGGTGCGCCCACCTAGCATATAATCAATGCGCGTCTTAAGGACATGATCAATAATTGCGACATCCAGGCCTTTCAATAATCCCACACGTTCATCAATCGCGGCTTCGAAATCCAACTCGCCATTCATTGCCCGTGCAGTAATGTCCGCAACATGGGCGCCAACGCCTGCTTCATCGGCGAGTTCATCGATGCATTCCTGCTGGATCATCGTGCTGTCCATATCTGCCAACAGCATCTTTTTGCGCCGCCCGTTTAGCGGCTGGCACACAAGATCCACAGCCAAATCCTGCACATCCGCCCAGACATCCCAAAAATTCGATGGCGTTTCAGCTACGGCAAACTCCGCAGCTTCGTCTGCCGCCAACCATTGTGCGGATTGCCCGCCCCACGCATTGCGCAGGCTTTCCACCATCGCTGGTTCCAACGTGCCGGGTTTGGCGATCAAGGAAATAACAAACATGGGCGCTCCTTTGTTTTCCGCCACAAACCAATCTTGACCAAAAAGAGCAACCCTTCGCCTTTCATCTTGGCCAATACAACTCACGTCACCGAAAACACTGCGCGCTACACCCGAAGAATCGGGTTTAAACCGTGCAACAGCGCGCAAGGCAGCCTTTTTGCAAAGGCCACATTCCAAACATATCCTTTTCGCGGCAACAGGATGCATCCGTGACATTGATCAGCTATACCAACTTCGCGAGGCGCGCGCGGCGTAGTAGCCAGATGCGTGGCACGACCGCGCCACGAGTAATTTCGAGGAAGGTTCCAAAGAGATGGCAGCCACGGCTGAATGGGTTGACCGGTTCCCCGGTCTTTCACGACTGGACAGCACCACTAAGAAATTATTGGTGTCGCGCAGTGCGGTCGTGACCGTTTCCAAAGGTACGATGGTGTTCGGCCCCGGAAAATCACCCGAAAACATGCTGTTCTTGCTGGATGGCACCGTGCGTGTTCAACAGGTGTCTGAAACCGGGCACCAAATCGTTCTTTACCGTATCGAAGCCGGGCAAAGCTGCGTGCTCACGACAGCTTGCCTGCTTGCCTACGATGATTATTCAGCCGAAGGCATCGCCGAAGCGGACATCAAAGCTGCAGCCGTTCCGCGCGACGTGTTTGACAATCTGGTCGCCCAATCCAAACCGTTTCGTGATTTCGTGTTTGCAGCCTTTTCCAAACGCATCACCGATTTGTTTTTGATGATCGACGAGGTCGCGTTCCAACGTATGGATGTGCGCCTTGCTGATAAGCTGGTCAAATTGTCTGGCGATACCAGAAAAATCACGACCACCCATCAAAAACTATCGATTGAGCTTGGAACAGCGCGCGAAGTTGTCTCGCGGCAATTACAAGAATTCCAACGCCGTGGATGGATCGAGCAAGCCCGCGGAAGTGTGACCTTGCTTGATCTTGAACAGCTGCAAACCCTTGCCGATCACAACGCCTAAAGAAACTCCGCGACGCGGGGACAACATTACTGAATCTCATCGGAAAAGATGTGCCTGACATAGATTCTGTATTGGACACCTCAACATTTTCAAAACGATTGAACGAAGAAGGGCGACCGGTTTAGACCAGATGTGTGACAGTAAGGAACATACGTTCCTGCATCGTTTAGAATTACAAAACTGTCTAACAACGGACAGCTGATCACCACCATTTTAACCTTGGGCCCTTAAGACGTCTCAGATGATCGTTTCTTGCGAAATAGCACCAGACTTCAATTTTCGGTCTCGTACCAATCAATCACAGTCCGCGCCCAATCGGGGGGGAGCCCATGACCACCGGGCCAAAGGCGCAGGGTGATCTCGCCCAAATCGCAATCGGCCCAGACCTTTTGCCAGATTTGCTCAGCCACAACAGTTTCGCTCGCCCGACCTTCACAGCCGTTGGTCCGACGCCAGACGTCGATGGCTTCCATCACGTTGCCTTGATGAAACACGCGCCCCCGAAACGTGCCTCTGCGACCTTCGAACGGCACTGTCCTGTCGCTGAACCCATGGGAATGGTGGAGACGCACTGGGCCATGACACTGATCGACAAACGGCGCCCAAAACGCGCCGGCACTCGTTGCATAGGCAGAAGCGGTCTGGGGTGCAGCACAGGCAACATCCCAAACCATTGATCCTCCCCGCGAAAAGCCGGTTAGGATTGCGCGATCCCGGTCCAAACCAAACCGTGCTGCGGCATCGTCAATCACCCGTCCCAAAAACGCGACGTCATCGCGTTCTCCTTCCAGTTCGACACCGTCGCGCACGCTCCAGTCAAGCCCATCGCCAAAATCTGGTGTCCCGGTTGGCGATACCAACGCATAACCTTGGTTCCCAACGCGAGCGACAAAGCCGCCGTTGCGAATTGCATTACGCCCATGCCCATTCGAGCCGTGAACAAATACAAAAATGCCGGGGTTGTCGACGCCTTCGGGCACAGAAATGTGGTAACTGCCGCCGTCAATCTGGCAGGGTGTGTCAGGATCACCGCATTGCTGCGCGACAAGCGGGGAACTGAAGAGTGCTAAGGCAATTGTGATATGTCGGATCAATGGTCGTCTTTCCAAATTCTGTTGGCTTCGTTTGTTTCGGTCGCACTAGGAATGCATCCCGACCTTGAGCCTAAACCACCGGAACTCTTCCCGCGATAGAAATCAAATTAGCAATCTCATCACACACCAAAGGGCAAACTCGCCGACGCCGAAGTCAGACCGTAAGAATGATTTTGTCGCGGCAAAACCAATCCACGGCGCTTGGCCGCAGGTGGCTGCCTACACCGCCAAGCTTTGCGTCTTTGCGTCTAAGACAACCGAATTGGTGTGATCGTTCATTACCAGGTCACCGATGATAGTTTGGACGTTGAACGATTTTCCAAGATTGTAGCGCAGGTCTGCAAACCTGTGACAAAACAAATCAAACCGCGACGATAAGCTTTCCATTGTTACGACCTTTGAAAAGGCCAAGGAAAGCGTTTGGCGCGTTTTCTAGACCTTCAACAATGTCTTCTTGATATTTGAGCTGCCCGTCTGTCATCCAGCCGGACATATCACTGCGGAACTCTGGGATCATGTCGGTGAAATTATCAAAGAGAAATCCTTGAACGCGAAGCTGCTTGACCAGCACAGTGGCCAGCATGCTTTGCAGGTAGTCAGGGGCACTCGGCAAAGCCAAATCTCGGTTCACGGCAATCGTGCCACATACCAGATAACGCCCGCCCTTGTTCATCAGTGGCAGCACATCGGCGGCGATCGGGCCTGCGATGTTGTCATAGTAGATGTCGATGCCATCGGGCGCAGCTTTTGCGAGTTGCGCCGCAACGTCCGTTGCGCGATGGTTGACGGCAGCGTCTAGGCCCAGCGTTTGCGTCAGATACGCACACTTCTCATCGCCCCCCGCGATACCAACAACGCGCAAACCCTTAATCTTACCGATCTGCGCAACTGTTGACCCGACGGAGCCGGAGGCAGCAGAAACCAAAAGCGTTTCACAGGGTTGCGGTTCCCCGATGCGCAACAGCCCACCGTAAGCGGTCAACCCCGTCATCCCAAGCGTATGCAGCGCCGTAGATATCGGTGCAATTGTTGGGTCGATCTTTTGCAGACCTTCACCACCAACAACCGCATGGCTTTGCCACCCATGCCGAGACGTCACGATGTCGCCGGCTTGAAGACCTTCAAATTGGCTCTCTAAAGCCTCTGCCACGGTCTCGCCCACCATGACCCCGCCCAGTGGGACGTTGCCCGCGTAATTCGCGCCATCATACATCCGCGCACGCATATAAGGATCGAGCGATAGGTAGCGTGTTTTCAGCAGAACTTCGCCTGAGCGCACGTCCGGCAAATCGGCCTGCTGAATTTGGAAGTTGGCCTCTGAAGGCTCTCCTTCAGGGCGAGAGGCGAGGATGACTTGCGTGCTTTTCATCGTTCGTTTCTCACTTATTATTTCTGGGGTCCTCGCAATCGCATTACCGCAAAGTCATGTTCAAGCTTGATAACACCCTTAGCATGTTGTTGACCGCGAAAACGGGTGCGCTGGCTTCGATCTTTTCGACCTTTTGCACAAGCGCGTTCATGAGGCAGGTCATTTCCATCCGAGCGAGATGCTGGCCCACACATTGGTGAATGCCATAGCCAAAGCCCAGATGTTTGCGACCATTCTTGCGGTGCAGGTCAAAGCGGTCTGGGTCATCCCAAAACCGTTCATCTCGATTAGCTGATGCATAAAGCGGGAACAAGCGCGTGTCTTTGGGGATAGGAGTACCTGCCACTTCTGTATCCTCGGTCGCAACGCGGGTGAACCCGCGGATCGGGGCCTCAAGCCGCAGCGCTTCTTCTATCGCGGG
>CAYOSK010000110.1:0-9206 GCA_964406585.1 uncultured Octadecabacter sp.
CATCGCTGATACAGACCGGGGGGCCGCCGCCGCCATCGGTAATTTCGATGGCGTCCACCTTGGCCACCAAGCCGTGATTGACCTGACACGCAGCGTTGCAAATGGCGCGCCGCTAGGGATCCTCACGTTCGAACCCCACCCACGTGATCATTTCGCGCCGGATGCCCCACCCTTTCGTCTTATGAACGCGGCCGCCAAGGCCAACCGACTTGAAAAACTTGGGATTGATCGTTTGTATCAAGTGCCATTTAACGCCGCCCTTGCCGCGCTGACGCCCGACGAATTTGCGCGCAATATCATTGTGGGTCAGCTCGGCTTGACCCATGTTGTCGTCGGCGAAGACTTCTGTTTCGGCAAAGACCGACGTGGCAATGCGCAATCCCTGCGCGAATTTGGCACCGAAATGGGTTTCGACGTGACCATTGCCCCCATGTTGGCCACGACAGCCGGCAATGTTTCGTCAACTGCAATCCGCCGCGCCCTGAGCGACGGCCAACCGCGCATCGCGGCCGACATGTTGGGCCACTGGCACCGGATAGATGGCCCGGTGATCACAGGTGAACAGCGGGGCCGCGATCTCGGCTATCCAACAGCAAACATGTCCATCGATGGCCTTCATCCGCCGAAATTCGGGGTCTATGCGGTTAAGGTTGATGTTCTCGAAGGCCCCCATCAAGGGACGTATGACGGTGCCGCATCAATCGGGGTGCGCCCGATGTTCGGCGTAAACACACCCAACTGCGAAACCTTTCTGTTTGATTTTTCCGGCGATCTTTATGGCACCGCCCTGAGTGTTGCGCTTGTGGATTACCTGCGCGGCGAAGAAAAATTCGACGGGCTGGATGCCCTGATCACCCAGATGGACGCAGACTGCGCCCGCGCACGGGACATCCTGCGCGATGTCTGATCCGATTGATCGTACCAATGTGCGCCCAGAATTCTGGTCTAACATCGCTCTTGAAAAAATGACCAAGGCCGAATGGGAAGCCCTGTGCGATGGCTGCGGGAAATGTTGTCTGAACAAGCTTGAGGATGAAGACACCGGCGAGGTCGTCATCACCCGCGTGGCCTGTAAGCTACTTGATGATCAATCCTGCCATTGTTCCCTATACCCAACGCGCCACCAATATGTGCCCGAATGCATCGTGCTGACACCCAAGACCATTCAGGACAATATGTATTGGCTGCCCCAAACCTGCGCCTACCGCCTTGTGTCAGAGGGCAAAAACCTGTTCCACTGGCACCCGCTAATCAGCGGTTCCGCCCAATCGGTTCATGATGCGGGCGTGTCTGTTCAGGGTCTCACAATATCAGAGGCCAATACCCCCGAAGACGACTGGGAAGACCACATCATAGAGGAGCCCCTTTAAATGTTCTTTGCCTCAGACAATTCCGGCCCCGCCCATCCATCCGTCATGGAGGCCATGATGCGGGCCAATGAAGGGTATCGTTTCGGCTATGGCGCGGACGTTGAAATGGACCGCGTGCGTGGCATGGTGCGCGATCTGTTCGAAGCCCCGGACGCTGCCGTCTATCTGGTTGCCACGGGCACGGCCGCAAATTCCATTGCACTGGGGACGTTGGCACAGCCATGGCAAACAGTCTTTTGCACAAAGCTTAGCCATATCAACGAAGATGAATGTAACGCGCCCGAATTTTACTCAGGCGCCAAGCTGACAATGGTGGCAGATGAAAATGCCAAAATGACACCCGCAACCCTGCGCGCCGCGATGGACGCCGAAGAAACCCGCGGTGTCCACGGCCCTCAGCGCGGTCCTGTGTCAATAACCCAAGTGACGGAAAAAGGGACGGTCTATACGCTTGATGAACTCAAAGCGCTGACAGACGTTGCGCATGAATTTTGTGTCACAACTCATCTGGACGGTGCCCGATTTGCAAATGCGGTTGTCGCCCTTGGCTGCACCCCAGCCGAGATGACATGGAAAGCGGGCATTGATTGCGTGTGTTTTGGTGGCACCAAAAACGGACTTATGGGCGTCGAAGCCGTCATTTTCTTTGATCCCAAACACGCATGGGAATTCGAACTGCGTCGCAAACGCGGGGCACATTTGTTTTCCAAACACCGGTATTTGTCTGCGCAGATGGAAGCCTACCTAACAGATGATCTGTGGCACGATCTTGCAACGCGTGCGAACGCGGCTGGTCAGCGGCTTGCGGATGGGCTGCGCGGTTCAAACGCCATCACGTTCCCATATGAACCCGAAGCAAACCTGATGTTCTTCCATGCGCCGCGCGGCCTGCACAAAAAAGTGCAAGCAGCGGGCGCGCAATACTATGTCATGGGGTCCCTTGATGGTGACGCTGACGAACCCGTTATGGGACGTTTGGTCTGCGATTGGTCCGTTGGATCCGACGGCGTTGATGAATTTTTGTCTGCGCTAAAGGCCTAGGCCGATTGCCCGGGCCACGTCACTTGGCTGGCGAATTGGGACCATATGGTCACCACCTTGAATAATGCTGCGCACAGCCCGCGGCAGCCTCGCCTCTAACCCATCCAGAATGGCAGACATGATTGGCGGGCTCTCGCTGCCCTCAACCAAATCGACTGGGCAGGTGATGTGATCCAAACGCCCCAACACATCATGAATGTCGTCTTCAATTGCGGGGGCTGTTTCGGGAACAATACGAATTTGACCCGTGATGCGTTTTTGGATGGCACTCGGGATATTCGCCCAATTGTCGCCGCCGCCCCACATGGTCGTGAAAATCGCAGATGCCTTGGCCAGATCATTCACTTCGATGGCCCGAACAAACGGCGCAAACTCTGCGCGGTAAGCCGCAATCGCATCTTTATCTTGAACAGCCGCAAACATGACAGGTTCAATCAACGTCAACCGCGAAACAAGGTCGGGATAGTCTATCGCAAAACGCAATGCGATGGTCGCGCCCAAAGAATGCCCGATCAAATGGGCCGGCGCGTCAATTAAACCTTGGGTGATCGCGACCGCATCACTGTGAAAATCCTGCCCCGTCCATGGCCCGGATTTTCCATGATCAGGCAAATCAAAGAACGTGTTATTCGCCGGACCAAACGCCTGCGCCAACGCGGCCAAAGCCTTGCCCCGCCCCAACGCACAATGAAGAAACAACCGCCGGGTGCCGTGACCCGATTGCGTCACCCAAACATCATGTCCGGCAACATTTTGCAGCACCTAGAATTCACCGGCGAGGTGACGATCCAGATCATCAAGACGATCTTGCCCCCAGAACCGTTCATCCTTGTCACTGATAAAGAAAGGCGCGCCAAACACGCCTTTGGCGACGGCCTCTTCTAGGTTCGCGGCATAGGTTTCCGCACCTGATAACAACCCACTGTCCGCCAAAGCGGGGTCAAATCCTGTTTCGCTTAGGCAGGCGCGGATCACATCATCTTCGGCGATGTTTTTGTCATCCGCCCAACAGCTGCGCGTCAGCGCGTTCACCAAGCCACCCACATCGCCACCGGCGGCCTGTGCGGCAATAATCGCATAGGATGACGGTGCAGGGTTCGTTGGCCAAAACGCAGGCTTTAGGGTCAGCGGCAGGCCAGCAACAAGCGCGCGACGCCGCATATCCTGAAGACGGTATTCTTGGCGGTTCGGATGACGATCCTTGGGGGGAATGCCCCCGGTGCGTCCAAATAGGCCCATGATGTCCAACGGCTTATAGGTGATCGTGGCGCCATGCTTTTGTGCGATTTCTTCCAACTGTGTCCCGCTCAGGTAGGTGAACGGTGAAATCGTCGCAAAGTAATAATCGATATGTGGCATTTGCCCCCCTAAAATCGCGCTGGTTTGTTGGTCGCACCGTAGAGTCGTGCTAGGCGGTGTCAACGTCACGATTCTGTCATGAATGGACCCTGCCACATGCCCAACCTTATCGAACCGAAACTCATTTCAGGCAATGCAAATACGCCTTTGGCCGAAGCGGTCGCCAAACGGATGTCTATGCATCGCGGCGTCAATGTAGGGCTCGTTGATGCGCGGGTTGAGCGGTTCAATGACGGTGAGATCTTTGTTGAAGTCTATGAAAACGTCCGTGGCGAGGACATGTATGTCATCCAACCCACATCGAACCCTGCCAATGACCACTTGATGGAATTGCTGGTTATTTCGGATGCGCTGCGGCGTTCGTCCGCGCAACGTATTACTGCGGTAATCCCCTATTTCGGCTATGCTCGCCAAGACCGACGATCTAAGGCACGCACGCCGATTACGGCCAAGTTGGTGGCAAATATGATGGTCGAAGCCGGCATCGAACGCATCCTGACCCTTGATCTTCATGCCACGCAAATTCAGGGCTTTTTCGATATTCCGGTAGACAACCTTTATGCATCCCCCGTGTTTGCCCTTGATGCGATGCATCACTTCAAAGGGCAGATGGATGACGTCATGGTGGTGTCGCCCGACGTGGGCGGTGTCGCCCGTGCCCGCGATCTAGCGCAGCGTATCAACGCCCCCTTGTCCATCGTAGACAAACGCCGCGGCAAACCCGGCGAAGTCGCCGAAATGACAGTGATTGGCGACGTCAAAGACCGGGTCTGCCTCATCGTGGATGACATCGTGGATACGGCTGGCACGTTGTGCAAAGCGGCCGAAGTTCTGATGGCGCATGGCGCCAAAGAGGTCCACAGCTATATCACCCACGGAGTATTGTCCGGCCCCGCAATTGAACGGGTTAGCCAATCCGTGATGAAAAACCTTGTGATTACGGATACGATCAAACCAACGGACGCGGTTCTAAATTGCGCAAACATCCGGATCGTACCCACCGCGCCGATGTTCGCGCAGGCCATCATGAACACGTGGAACGGTACATCCGTGTCATCGCTGTTTGATCACAAGACACTACAGCCGATCTATGAAGGCATGTATTCGAACGTCTAGTACAGGTCCCATTCATCGGCCTGCCGCAATTCCCCAATCGCTTGCCATGCCACCCGGACGCGGGCGACCTTTGTGTCGCCCCATGTGCGAAATACAATCGCAAATCCCTCGTTGGTGATGTCTTCGGCTTGGACATCTGCGCGCGGGTTTGTAGCGCTCGACATATCAAACATCGACAAGTTCACTGACACGATCGGTGCCGCGCGAAAACTCTCTGAAAATTCAACATGGGCACGGGTTTGGCGCGCACCGTCGCCTGTCCACATGACGCCATCATGTTCAAAGTCGGAAAACATAACCACATCGCCGTGGTCCACCCCGATCAGGTGATTTCGTAGTCTCTTCATATTCTACCGTGTGACCCGCATGATCTTGCTATGCGGGTTTCGTCCCATCCTCCGGGACCTTAACCGCAAATCGCGACTTTTTTAAGCCTTGATCCGTTCAGGATTGTGCCAAGCCGCCCAAACGCCACACTAGCGGGATCATCAAGACAATCATGACGCCCCCGATCAGGAACGGCGCCCCTGGCAAATACAGGCCATTTTCGTCCACAAACGCCTGAAATACGCCAGTCATAGCAAGGGGCGCAAGGAAAGCCGCAATAGAAGACATCGATGCAATCACCCCCTGCACCAATCCCTGTTTGTCCTCATCCACCACGTTAGAGGCCATGGCCGTCATCATCGGTGGCGACAGATCTGATAGCGCTGCGAACAGTAGGATCAAAACCAACCCCAATTCTGTTGTGATCAGACCAAACCCCACGAATCCAACCAGTGCCGAAATCATCCCAATCTTAAGCGTCCTGAACTCGCCAAATCGCCGGATGAATGCGGGCATCAAACCGCCCTGAACAACCGCCAAAAGCACACCGTATCCCGCAAGCGACACACCAATGAGCAATGTCGACCAGCCAAACATCTCGCGGGTAAAAAACGCCCACAGCGTTGGATAGACCATATTCGCGAATTCGAAAATAAACAGACATACTAAGGGGATCGCCAACCCTGGAATTCGGAATGCATCAAGAATGGTCTTGAACGGGTTGAGGTCACGAAACCCAAATGGACGGCGCTTGTCTATCGAAAGGCTCTCGGGAAGAACGAATACGCCAAACACCACATTGGCCGCCGACAAAACGGCAGCGATCCAGAATGGCGCCGTGATATGGTACTCTGCCGCAATCCCCCCGATCGCGGGGCCCAGAACAAACCCAATCCCAAAGGCAGCGCCAATCATGCCAAAGCGGGCCGCACGATCTTTTTTCGAAGATATATCGGCAATATAGGCAGTGGCTGTGGTGTAGGTTGCGCCCGCAATACCGGCCAGAATACGCCCAACAAGCAAAACCCAATACACGCCCGCCAAAGCCATGATGACATAGTCCACGGCCAGAACAAACAATGCCAGCAACAGCACAGGTTTTCGCCCGAAAGCATCTGATAAGCTTCCGATTATTGGCGCAAAAACAAACAGCGCGCCCGCATAGGACGCCATCAAAACACCGCCCCAGAACGCGCCTTCGCCTGTGCTGCCTGCACCGACGCGATCCATCAGGTCTGGCATGATCGGAAACACCAACCCGATCCCGATGGCATCAATCATCAACGTGATTAAAATGAAGATGTAGGCGCGGTTTTGCATGCTGGCATGTCGCGCTTTTCGGACACATCTGGCAAGCCCAAAGCATTGTTCAGATCAAACGATACGCACCCACCTTGCACAAAATCATCCGCAGGGACCTCAGACAGTGGGCTGTAGGCTTTTCGCAACCGCCCGAAGAAGATCAACACGCGAAACCGGTTTCATCAACCGAACAGTGCCATCCATCGTTTCTTTCGTTTGGGGATGCCGCGCAGACGCGTAGCCGGACATAAAGATGATCGGTAAGGCATCATTCAGCGCGCGCAGTTCGCGTGCCAGATCGACCCCTTGCAAATGGCCCGGCATCACGATGTCTGAAATCAACAAATCAAAATGCGGATTTTTCAAAAACGTGGCCATTGCAGCATCCCCCGACGTGGCAATCACCACAGAATATCCAGCATTCAATAGCATTGTGGCCAGAACTTTGGCGACTTCTGGTTCGTCTTCCGCCAAAAGAATCTGCGCGCGCTGGGTCGTGTTTGGGATCGCGTCATCATCTTGTGCAATAGGGGGATCAGCATCCCCAAAATAAGCAGGGAAATACAATTTCACGTCCGTTCCCACGCCCTGCGTCGAAAAGATATGAACGGCGCCCCCCGATTGCGCCAAAAAACCCTGAACCGTCGACAACCCCAATCCGGACCCCGCACCGATCGGTTTTGTCGTGACGAAGGGTTCGAAAACCTCTGACAGGTGATCCGGAGATATCCCGACGCCTGTGTCAGATACAGACACCATGACATATCGCCCCGGGAACAGGGTTTCGCGGCGTCCGTCTTCGATGGCGGCATCGATCGTCGCATTTGCGGTTCGTATCCGCATCGTTCCCCCATCTGGCATCGCATAAGAGGCGTTCAAAATCAGATTCAACAGGGCATTTTGCGTCGCTGACGGATCAATCTGCGTGTCCCACAAATCATCCGCCAGCGACATCTCAAGATCAATGCTGGTCGGCAGGGTGCGACCCGCCCAGTTCCGCGTTTCGACAGACACTGCATTAAGGTTTACGATCTTGGGCCGCAGCGGCGCCTTTCTGGCAAAACTGAGCATACTGTTGGTCAGTTCTGCGCCTCGCAAGGTCGCATCGATGCAGGGTTGGACTAAATCATGCGCCTTATCTTTTCCGAGCTCTTCTTGAAGCAGTTCAAGATTCCCAAGAATGACCGCAAGAAGGTTGTTGAAATCATGGGCGATCCCACCGGTCAACTTACCAATGGATTCAAGACGTTGGGACGCCGACAGTTGGTTTTGCAGGTCTTCGCGGCGTTTTCGTTCCGCCCGCCTTTCTGAGATATCGATCAGGTTCGCCCGGATTAAGTTCTGCCCTTTCGCCGGCAGACGAGACATGGAAACATCACATGGAATTTCTGTGCCATTTGAATTCAGAATGGTCAGTTCAAACATCGTATTCTGACCATCAAGCGTGGCGGCAATGTAGTCGCGCGCGATGTCCGCACTGTTAAAACCCGAAGGTTGCAGTACGGGGATCAGGTCTTCCATGCGAATTTGGGTGGTCAAATCATCACGCGACCGCCCAAATAGCATTTCAGCCTTGGTGTTGACCTGAATGTATCGCGCCGTGTCGGTGTCGAATATGACGATGGCATCCGGCGCCGTTTCAACAAGGGTTTCAAATCGTCTAACCGTTTCTGCCATGGTCTCGTAGGTTTCCAGCCAGAACGCTTGCAGGCTTCGAATTACGATGATGACCAAAATGCTGACAATTGCGGACGACCCTAGCGCGACGATCCAATTTAGCGGGGACCTGTTCCACGTGTCTAAGGTTACAGTTGGAGAGGCGAATATTCCCTTCGTGAAGAAGTAGGCGATGACCGTCTGCGCCAAAATCATGGACGCCAGCGCGAAGTACGGCAGAAAGCGGCCAGAAAATAGGGCAATCATCGCGACAAGAATGGGGATACCAATCAAGGCGACCGATGTTAGCCCAAGATTCGCAATCCCAAACAAAAGCGCGGCGGCGAACCCGGATAAAATCATAATTCCACGTATTTTCAGATAATTATCAGCGCGCATAAAGACCGAGGGTAAAACGCAAAACCCGACCAGTATGACGACCATTGCGACGTAGGCCGTTCCAATTTGATTGATCCTAAGGGACGCCAGCGCAGACGCGACCATCGCAACTATAACAAAAAAGTCCAACATCAGACCCAACATTCGGTCCATACTGGCGTCGTATGATTGCCGACGTTCGCTTATCGCTCCGGACATATTGTAGCCCCCACACCACACCAACACACGCTTTGATTGTTGCGACGATAGCATATTTTCTACTTGGGCGAGAAAATCTTGACGCGGACAGTGCAAGCGCCAACACCACAACGGGGGCAATATAAGAAAACGTTAGGTTTTTCGTTAAGGGTGATCAAAAGACCGGCACGAGTTACACCCTAAAAACAAGAAATGGCGCCCCATTGGGACGCCACTTCTTCATAATCATATTGCCAAATTTACGCGACCGCGGCGGCCACTTCGACCATAGCGTTGCGGATCATGTCGGCTTCGTCAGCGCCCTGCCCCAATTCAGCGGCAGATTGATGCGCTGCAATGGCGTCTTCAACCAGCTTATCCATCTGTTCTTTGGTGATTTCAGCCTTTGGAAACGCCTTTTCAGCCAGAACCGACACGCCAGCCGCTGAAATCTCAGCA
>CAYOSK010000111.1:0-9202 GCA_964406585.1 uncultured Octadecabacter sp.
GTCGTTTCCTTTCCGGTTTCAATAGCCTTGGACGGGGGTATCAGCATTCGCCAACCGGTGGATGTTTTGGGATTTCTCCCCAAAAGACCCGCCCCCGTCTGGGGATTTAGTGGGGCTGCTATAGTACGGGTTTCAAAAGGGCGCAACCCCTGCCCCTTTTGATGAAAAAGGGCCCCGCAGTTCACCCTGCGAGGCCTTTGTTTTTCAAATATCTTCAGGGGCTACAGGAAAACCCGTTCCACCACCCAATAGGCGCCAATCAGGGCGATCCCGATGCTGGCCGGCATCGCAACCATATGGCGGTAGGTTTCAAACCGCTCGACCGCGCAGGACGCCGCAGAAAGACCGGCCAAAGCGGCAATCATGAACAACAGCGGCAAATAGGCTTCGACAGCGTCAGGCCCCATCGCACTGATCGGGATAATCGCCAATGGTACAACCAAAATGGCGACCGCCATATAGGCCCACGCCGCCGTGCGGTTCACTTTGCCGTCCTCGGATGTGCGCATTGCCGTGACCACAATGATGAACGCAATCGCGATGCACAACAATTGGCCCAGTTCCACACCGATGTTGAACCCCAACAACGCAGGCAAAACGGACCCGTCTGGCAAGCCGTAGGCCTGCAACACCGACGCAAACCCAAGACCATGCAGCAATCCAAAACCAAAGATAATCGCTGGTCGCCACGGATTTAGCCCATCAGTAAAGATGTTTTCCACGGCCACATAAACAATGGACGCCGCAATGATCGATTCAACGATCCACATGTATTCATCCGGAATAGTCACATAGCCCAACGTCGCCAGCGCTAATGTAACCGTATGGGCCGCGGTAAATGCCGTGACCTGCCACAGCAATGGCCCCATCCGCACAGACAAAAAGAACAGCCCCAACACGAACAGAATATGATCAAGACCAAGGGGCACGATATGTTCAACGCCCACAGGGATGAATTGGAAAAATGCCTCCCAAGGGGTCATCGCGTCACCGCCTGACAGGCTGACAGGGTCCGTCAATCCGCCGCCGGACAAATACCCGTCCCAACCTGCTTCCACCCCCATCTGGCGCAACACAAGCACCCCGTATTCAGCGGGCCAGTTAATCTGCATGGTTTCTGCGCCCTCCGAAACGGATGCGCTAAATTGAAGCGTGGACTGACGCACAACCTCAACATCGCCAACTTCGGGCACCGTGATTGCGTTCAGCTCAAGGGGAACCGCGACGCCGTCCACCAAAACCTCAATGGATTGGCCCATTTGGGGCCAGTTCGCCGTGAACTCGGACCCAAACGCATCGGGTTCCAACGCGCGCAGGCTATCATAAACGGCCGCTTCGGGTGCGGCTTCGGTGTCTTCCAACCCGTCAAGATCAATGCCCGCGACGATGCTTTCGAAATTCCCCTCAAGGGAAAACGTCAATTGCCCGTCGATCAGTTCCATATCCCCGATTGTCGGCAACACTTCGTGTGCGGCCAATGCTGACGTCAGCGTGATCCACACCAAGGCAGCCATTGACACCAGTCGTGCCCATGCCACCTTTGTTGCAACCAAATTGGAGTCTCCCATGCGCATTTTTGCAGCCCTTTGTTTCATCTGTTTCGCGTTTCCTGCCATCTGTCACGAATTCTGGATCGAACCGCAAGCCTATCAAGTGGCTCCAGATGAAAAAATGCAGGCCGTTTTGTTGAACGGGCAAGAATTTGAAGGCTCGGAACTTGGCTTTCTGCCGTTGCGCTTCACGCGGTTCACCATGGCGTCGGGGATGCGTCAGGCAAATGTCGAAAACCGCATCGGCGCACGACCCGCACTGGACACGCCCCCATTGGCCGAAGGACTCCACGCTATCGGCTATCAATCACGCATGTCCACACTGGGCTATTCTGAATGGGAAAAGTTCATGAAATTCGCAGACCACAAGGATTTCCAAGACATCCAAGCCCGTCATGACGCCCGCGGATTGCCCCGCACAGGGTTTAACGAAGGCTACTGGCGACTGGCCAAATCCCTGATCGGCGTGGGCCACGCCCAAGGCACTGATTTCCGCCAACGGCTGGCGGTCGAATTTGTGGCCCTTGATAACCCCTATACGGATGATGTTTCGGCGGGTTTACGCGTTCAGTTGTTTTATCTTGATGACATTGTGGCAGACGGTCAGGTGGAACTGTTTGAAAAGGCCCCCGACGGAACCGTCAACATCACGCTTCACCGCACCGGCGCTGATGGTATTTCCACCCTGCCCGTCAAACCCGGCCACAGCTATTTGATCGATCATGTGGTGCTGCGTGAACCCACCGCAGAGCTTGCTGCGCAAGCGGACATCGTGTGGGAAACCCTCTGGGCATCACTGACGCTGGCAATTCCAGAATAACCATTTGCGTTGACGCCGCCGCGCCCGCGCGCCATCACCGTTTTATGACACAGCCAGATATTCTTTGTATCGGATCGGTCCTTTGGGACATCATCGGGCGATCCTCAAGCCATATGCGCGCCGGATCTGATGTGCCCGGCCGCATCACGCGACTTCCGGGCGGCGTTGCGATGAATATCGCGATGACACTGGCCAATTTCGGACTAACACCAGCGGTTTTGTCGGCGGTTGGCAAAGATACCGAAGGCGACGCATTGGTGTCCGAGACCGCAAAATTGGGGATCATCACCAAACATCTTTATCGCTCGGATGATCTGCCGACGGATTCCTACATGGCTATTGAGGGCGCGAACGGGCTGATCGCAGCCATCGCAGATGCCCATTCCCTTGAACAGGCCGGCACCAAAATCCTGCGCGCGCTTGAAAACGGGGATTTGGGATCAACAGATGCACCATGGCGCGGGGTCGTGGCGCTGGATGGAAACCTGACGCGGGATCTGTTGTCAGACATTGCGAAATCACCTCTTTTTGCGCGCTCGGATCTGCGGGTCGCGCCCGCATCCCCGGGCAAGGCAGAACGCCTGCTTGCGCTGGTCGGCCATCCCTCCGCAACACTATATGTGAACCTAGAAGAGGCCGGATTGCTGTGCCAAACAACGTTTGAAACCGCCAAAGACGGCGCAAAAGCCCTGATCAAACGGGGTGTTCATCGTGTTCTTGTCACCGATGGCGCAAACAGTGCAGCGCAAGCGCAGGGCGCGACATGCCACACGGCCCACCCACCACAGGTTTTGGTCACCCGCGTCACCGGTGCAGGCGACACGTTCATGGCCGCTCACATTGCATCGGAAATTCAAGGCATGGGGCCGCAGGACGCGCTTGAACGCGCCCTAAACGCCGCCGCCACCTATGTTTCCGGAGAAACCCCGTCATGACAACGCTTCCCCTTGAATTCGCACCCGATGTTCAATCTGCCAAGGCGGCAGGCGCCCCAATTGTGGCCCTTGAATCCACGATCATCACCCATGGCATGCCCTATCCACAAAACGTACAAACCGCGCGGATGGTCGAAGCGGACATTCGCGCCAACGGGGCCACGCCCGCCACCATCGCGGTGCTTGATGGTACGTTGCATATCGGTCTGACAGAGGCACAGCTTGAAACACTCGGGCAGGCGAAACATGTCTCAAAACTTAGCCGCGCAGATATGGCGGCCTGCATTGCACTGGGCGGCACAGGTGCCACGACCGTGGCCGCCCCAATGATCGCCGCCCACCTTGCCGGTATCCATGTCTTTGCGACAGGTGGTATTGGCGGTGTGCACAAAGGGGCCGAGACATCATTTGATATATCCGCCGATCTGCACGAATTGGCCCAAACGCCTGTGACGGTGGTTGCGGCGGGGGCCAAGGCGATCCTTGATCTGGACAAAACATACGAGGTTCTTGAAACGCTGGGCGTTCCTGTTATCGCGTTCGGACAAGACAGATTGCCCGCATTTTGGTCCGCAACATCCCCCCTGCCCGCACCCCTGCGCATGGACACCGCCATCGACATCGCCAAAGCCCACCAAATGCGCGCGGCTATGGGCCTGCCGGGCGGACAACTCATTGCCAACCCTATTCCCTATGACGCCCAGATCCCAGCTGATGAACTGGCCCCGATCATTCAAAAGGCATTGGCAGAAGCCGACGCAGCTGGCATTTCCGCCAAGGCCGTCACTCCATTCTTGCTTCAGCGAATCTTTGAACTGACGGATGGGGTATCCTTGACCGCCAATATTGCACTGGTGCGCAACAATGCACGCCTAGCTGCACAGATTGCGGGCAACTTGTGTATGTAATCGTACTGCAAACACACGCGCCATTGTGGACCCCCACCCCATCGCCTACATACCAGACAACACACTACGAAGGCGCCCAATCACGTGACCAAACCTCAGGAACCGAAAACCCGCCGCCCGATTTTGACGGGCCTGCGCAATAACTTCATCGCAGGGCTGATCGTTATTGCGCCCATTGGCCTGACGCTGTGGTTGATCTGGACAGTCGTAGGTTGGGTAGACAGTTTCGTTTGGCCCTTTGTTCCTGACGGCTATCAGCCCGAAGCGCTGGTCAATCGCATCATGGGTCGTGAACTGCCGACGGATGAAAACTGGATCACCGTCAACGTGCGCGGGATCGGTGTGGTTATCTTTTTGATCTTTACGATGCTGGTCGGCTGGATCGGCAAAGGGTTGATCGGGCGCAGTTTTCTGCGCTGGGGCGAAGGCATTGTCGGGCGCATGCCTGTCGTGCGTTCCATCTACAATGCCGTCAAACAAATTGCTGAAACCGTCTTTGCACAAAGCGAAACCAGTTTCGACAAAGCCTGCCTGATAGAATACCCACGCAAAGGCATTTGGGCGATCGGGTTCATTTCCACATCAACCAAAGGTGAAATATTGGCCAAGGCCGATACCGGCCCTATGACATCGGTTTTTGTGCCCACCACGCCCAACCCCACATCCGGCTTTTTGTTGTTGTTTCCAACCAAAGACGTCAAAGAACTTGATATGTCGGTGGAAGACGCCGCAAAGCTCGTGATTTCAGCTGGGCTGGTGTACCCGGGCGAAAAGGACGACGACATGCCTGACTCCGTCAGCAAACTCGCCGAGAAGATCACGAACAGCCAGCGATCCGACTGATCCATATCAGCCGCTGAACATATCCGTCAGATCGACCGTGTCGCGCGCGCCAAGGTCATCATAATGCTGGTCCAAAAACGCATCCGCCGCCGCGCGCCCTGCCGATTTCAACCGCGCCAGCACCACAGGATTGGGCACTGATTTCGTCGCCACGCTAAGGTCGTTCATCAATGCATCATCAGAAATCATGTGAACCAGCACGTTTTTCATTGCACCCTTGGGCATGGTGCCATCACTCAAAAGCCGTTTGACGAACTGGATCGCGCGCAATTCGCGCAGCAATGATGTGTTGAAACTGATCTCGTTTATCCGGTTTTGAATGGCCTGCGGATCGGTTGGAATGGCGTCGCGGTGCAACGGGTTGATGTTCACAACAACAATATCGTCCGGCAGGTCACGTTCAAACAGCGGAAACAGCGCAGGGTTGCCCGTGTATCCACCATCCCAATACGGTTCTCCGTCAATTTCGACCGCTTGGAACAATGTCGGCAGGCAGGCAGACGCCATCAGCGCATCAGCCGTGATATCGCGACCGCTGAAAACCTTGATCTTACCGCTGCGCACATTCGTGGCACCAATATAAAGAGCGGGACCATCATCCGCGCAGACCGCATCATATTTTATCTTTTCAACAATGGGCTTTAGCGGGTTCTGATAAAGCGCCCCGCTGGAATACGGCGACAAGAACCGTGTGGTCATATCAAAGGCCGCATAGGCGGGCGAATAGGCCATTGCCGCCGCCAGCATCGGCGCTGTGGGCGCAATCGCATCCATCCATTGCGCAACACGATTGTCGGTGATGGCCCCAACCTGCCCCCAAAACCAATCTAGGTTTTCTTTGGCCCCATCGCGCCCACCAGACAGCATTCCGGCCTTGAACGCGGCCCCGTTCATCGCCCCCGCTGACGTGCCGGAAATTCCCGCCACCTCAATGCGGTCGTCTTCCAGCAGGCGATCCAATACACCCCAAGTGAACGCCCCGTGCGCGCCACCGCCCTGCAAGGCAAGGTTGATCTGTTTCATGTGTCGTGCCACTTGGACAACAAATCGCTGACCTTAATGCCGTCAATTGTCATCCCCGTCAGGTCAGCATTGCTGATCTTGGCACCGCTCAGGTTGACGCCAGAAATCTCCACGCCTGTCATATTGGCGTCCTCAATCGTCATCCCTGTTAGATTGGCGTTCTTGATTTTGGCCAAACTCATGTTGACGTCATGGATGTTCGCCATGCTCAGATTGACGTCTTCAAATTCGATGCTGGTCGCGTTGCAATCGTGGATCTTGGCCCCCATCAAATGGGAATCTGTAAACTGTGCCTCAGCAAGGCTGACACTGCGAAAGGTTGATCCCTGAAGAAAGGCCATCTTGTGATGGATCGGTTTGGGCGTGGTGTCTTGGGGCATTGTCAAATCCTCACTATTGGCGCGCGCAGACCCGTGGAAGGGCCTGCGCTCAGCACTTTGTTAAAGAGCAGTCCAACCCCCATCCACACTTATCGTCGTGCCCGTAATTTGGGCCGCCGCGTCAGACGCCAGAAACACAGCCGTACCACCCAATTGTTCAACTGTCGCGAATTCCTTGGACGGCTGGCGCTTTAGCATGACGTTCTTGATCACGTCTTCGCGGCTCATGTCATATTCTTTCATGGTATCGGGAATTTGGGATTCAACCAAAGGCGTCAAAACATAACCCGGGCAAACCGCGTTGCAGGTGATCGGATCTTGCGCAGTTTCCAACGCAATCGTTTTGGACAACCCGACAATCCCGTGCTTGGCCGCAACATAGGCAGATTTGTAGGGCGATGCTGTCAAACCATGTGCGGATGCAACGTTGATAATCCGCCCCCAGCCTTTTTCACGCATCTCGGTCACGGCCGCAGCCGTGGTATGAAACGCCGAACTCAGGTTGATCGCAATGATCGCGTCCCATTTGGCTGCCGGAAATTCCTCAACCGGAGAGACATGCTGAATCCCAGCGTTATTGATCAAAATATCACAGCCGCCCGCATCGATTATCAACCGTCGGCAGTCTTCGCCTTTGGACATATCTGCGGCAACATATGTCGCGTTAACACCGAATTCTTCTGCGATCTGCGCCGCAAGCGCGTGATCTTCGTCTCGATCGGTAAAGGAATTCAGCACGACGTCCGCGCCCGCTTTGGCCATTTCCCGTGCAATGCCCAGCCCGATTCCTGAATTCGATCCAGTGATTACGGCTGTTTTTCCCGATAACGTCATGAGGCTCTCCGATCTGTCATGTTGCAGTGCAGCATAACCACTCACGCCCAATCGGCAACTGCGATCCCACCCACTTCGATATCACAGTACTGTTTCCCAATGTCATCCAATTTGCCGTTTCTTGCCCCATTCTGCCCCAAATCAACAACTAACAGTTGCGCCAACGTTAACCAATTTACTCTGATCCGGAGGCCGAAATGCCACTACCAGAATTAACAATAACGAATGCGACTGAAACACGATTCCTTTTTGGATCCTTCTCCCTGGATGGCGAGGAAGCAATTTTTAATGGGGCCGTCATTTTCGGCACCGACCTAACATTTGATCCCGAAACAGGCCTTCCGACGGGTGGCACAATTGATCGGGTCGAACTGCAAACGCGTGGCGAATTGGACATCCGCGCGGTTCATGCCATTTACGGTGACATTAACGCGAACGTCTTTCAGCTGAATGCCGCGTTCGAAACAGCGGACTCTCCTTGGTTTGATCCGGCGCATTTCTTTGGATCAGATTTCTTAAGCACACTGAAAACAGCCAGCTGGGGCGGCAGTTCGGGCGATGACACCTTTACGGGCTCCGAACACGGCGACGAATTGCGCGGCTTTGATGGCAACGATGAAATCTATGGCGGCGATGGCGCCGACCTGATCAAGGGCCACACCGGCAACGACAGCCTGTATGGGGGCGAAGGCCGTGACACGCTTATGGGCGGGGACGGCAACGACAAGCTCTATGGCGGGGCCGAAAAGGATTACCTCTTTGGCGGCGACGGCAACGATTCCCTTTATGGGGGAACGGGCAACGATACAATGCACGGACACGAAGGCGACGACGACCTTATGGGCGGCGATGGCAAAGACGTCATGTTCGGCGGGGACGGCAACGACCTTATGAATGGCGGCAATGACAATGATCACCTCAACGGCGGGAACGGCAACGACACCGTGATTGGCGGCTACGGCCAAGACCGTCTGGATGGCGGCGAAGGCGATGATCGGATCGAAGCAGGCGGGGACAACGACATCGTCCATGGTGGCCTTGGCAACGATTGGATTCATGGCGGCGCAGAAAATGATCTTCTCAGCGGACAAGACGGCGACGATTTCGTCGCAGGTGGTACGGGTGATGATCGTCTTTACGGCAACGATGGCGATGACCGTTTGCAGGGTGGCGATGGCCGCGACGGGCTGCACGGCGGTGACGGCAATGACATTCTGTTGGGGGGCGAAGGCCGCGACAACCTTGCGGGCAACGGCGACAACGATGTTCTGGACGGCGGTGAAGGCAACGACCGTCTGCATGGTGGGGATGGCGATGACATTATGATCGGCGGCGATGGCCGCGACCAAATCACCGGCGGCAACGGAAACGACATCTTTGTCCTCGATACAACAACCGAAAACGGCGGCGTATCCGTTGTGCGGGATTTCGAAGACGGCGCAGACAGCCTTTATCTGAACACCGGCGACGTTCTGACGGCGCAAGAAATGTATGACATCTTCACAGCCTCCGCGACCCAACAGGGACGCCACATCACCTATGATGACGGAGACGGCAATGTCATGACCCTTCTGCGCACGGACCTCGAAGACCTCACGAGCGCGGACTTCTACGACGTCAGCGATGAAGAAGAAGATTTCTTGCTCGGATTTATGTAACGCGTTTCAAGCACTCGACATCACGGCCCTCTGCGTATCGCAGGGGGCCGTTTTCGTTTCAGTCTCGCGGTTTTCCGAAACCTGTTAACGATTCTTAACGCCCACCCTGCCCGATTCCTTGCGCGCAAGCGGCTTGGATGATCGTATGGAAAAACTGCGTCGTTGCTCAATAAAATAGGCAGAAAAAAACCCCAGCCGAAGCTGGGGTTAAGTTATTGAGGCAGGTTTCATACAGGCAAGAAACCTATCGA
>CAYOSK010000112.1:0-9135 GCA_964406585.1 uncultured Octadecabacter sp.
CGATCAAAGGCGCACAAAAGCTGCTTCGAGAAAAGGGCGTTAAACATGTCGGCGCAATCGGCGCGGCGATTTTGTCTTCGGATGACGAAGGGGCCATAGATGCACCTGAAGCAATCGCGCAAGACGCACCGTCAAATATAACAGAACCTGCGACACCGATCACCGAACCTGAGCCTGAAGCAGCAAAGCCCGAGCCGGTCTCTGAACCGGAACCTGAGCTGAACATTACAAACGTTGTTCCGCTCGCAACGCCAAAGGTTGGACCGGCCCTGTCATTAAGCTTGACGCCCAAGGCCCCTGCCCCCGAAACACCCGTCAATGCCCCGACACCGGCTGAAACAGCGCCGGCGGCTGCAACGAGCGTTGATATCCCCGACGATCCCTCTGACAGCGACAGCAAGGCACCTGCCCGTATTTTCCATCTTCTACACAAAGCATCGCCGGAAAAACTGTCTGCCCGTGCGGATGACATCGCACCGCTGCTGTCCCGGCTGAAAGATCTACGCCACCGGATCGCCGCGCGTTAGGCGGCGGGACGAACGCGATGCGTTTTACGCCTTGCCCTAGACTGCATATGCGGTATGACGTGCCCCAAGTCGGGCCATGGCGCAGCCTGGTAGCGCGTCCGTCTGGGGGACGGAAGGTCGCAGGTTCGAGTCCTGCTGGCCCGACCATTTCAAAATCGCCCGCCGCGCAATCGCGCTGGTGGGCGTTTTTGCAAACTGACCAAAGGTTCAACGGGGATAAATCATGAAAAACGGTGTTCTATCCGATGAGCAGATAAGCACATTGATCCAGAACAGGGCCATTGGCGCAACAACACCGTTCGAAGATGGGCAGATTCAGCCTGCATCGCTTGATCTAAGGCTGTCTGATAGGGCCTATCGGGTCCGCGCGTCATTTCTTGCAGGGCGTGACCAGACCGTTGCTGATCGCTTGGATCAGTTTACGATGCATGAAATCGATCTTACTGATGGTGCGGTTTTAGAAAAAGGCTGTGTCTATGTTGTTCCTTTGATGGAACGGCTTGCCCTGCCCGCGGGAATGACCGCAGCGGCCAGTGCGAAATCTTCAACCGGCCGATTGGATCTTCTGACGCGGATCATCACAGACAAAGGCGTGGAATTTGACCGCGTTCCGGATGGGTATGCAGGACCGCTCTATGTCGAAATTTGCCCACGGTCGTTTTCCGTTCTCGTACGGCCGGGATTGATGCTGAACCAGATAATTTTCCGTCAGGGCAAGACATTTATGGATGATGTCGCGCTTGCGGCGCTGCATGCAAAAACACCAATCGTGGACGGTGACGCGGTTATATCTGATGGCCTTGGGTTCTCTGTTGATCTTAAGCCGACGGACAGTGATCTGGTCGGGTATCGTGCGAAGCCCCATACCGGCGTAATCGACCTTGGCCAGATCGGCCACTATGCCCCGGCAGATTTTTGGGAAGAGGTCCGTACCAACGACGGACGCATCATTCTGGACCCCGGCGCGTTCTACATCCTTGTCAGTCGCGAGGCGATCGCGATACCACCTGATTGCGCGGCCGAAATGGCGCCCTACCTTGCGATGGTTGGCGAATTTCGGGTGCATTATGCAGGCTTTTTCGATCCCGGTTTTGGATGGGACAGCGCGGGCGGCGCCGGATCACGTGGTGTCCTTGAGGTGCGCTGCCATGAGGCCCCATTCGTCTTGGAACATGGGCAGATTGTCGGCCGGTTGGTTTACGAACATATGTCTGAAACGCCTGCGGCACTGTATGGCCAAGACATCAAGTCAAACTATCAAGGCCAAGGTCTTAAACTGTCAAAGCATTTTCAGTGATGCTTATCTAGGCTGCCAAACGCCCGTAGTTTGGAACCACACGGTTTCGTCCGCTTGCCTTGGCTTCGTAAAGTCCAGCGTCGGCACGTTTGATCACATCAGCGGCCCCGCGATCTGAGCGACGCATGTAACTTACGCCTAAGGACGCGCTAATGTTTAGGTTTTCTTTGCTGGGCCCGTCGCGAAACGGGCTGTCCAAATGGACAAGCGCACGGCGCATACGTTCCGCAACAGTTTCCAAATCCCGCGCGTCTTTAATTTTCAACAGAACCAAAAATTCTTCTCCGCCCCAACGGCCCAGTGCATCCGTATGGCGCAGATGCGGGCGTAAAGTTGCGCAGACAGCCGTCAGAACATCATCGCCTGCGTCATGGCCATAGGTGTCATTGATCCGTTTAAAGTAATCAAGATCTAACAATATCGTCCCGTACAGGGAGCCATTTGATTGAAAATCCTCAAACGCGCGATTAAGCGCTTCGCTCATTCCAAATCGATTTAATGCTCTGGTTAACGCATCAGTCCTGCTCATCAACGTGATCTCGCGTTCGGCACTGCGTCGGGCGGCATCGGATGCTTCATGCCGCGCAGACGTCATCATAAGAATAATCAACATCGACCACGTGATAAATGCGATGACGCCCGCCTCTAATCGTCCCGACGATTCCATAATCGCACCCTGGCTGAACAGGAAATGCCCACTAAGCCAAGGGATCACAATGGCCGACAACGACACAATCCGCGTTTGGCTGCCAATTTGGCCCTTGAGAAATACTATTCGGATGTGCGGGCGGTGAATATAAACCGTCACCATCGCGAGCATGCCGCACGTCAGCCCCAAAAAGGTAAACGCGCTAACATCCCCGTTGAAGAAAACCAAACCATAGCTCAGCTCAAGGCCGACGCTGTAAACCTCGGCCAATCCAAGCGTCAAAAACAGAAGGCCTGATTTTCCAAATCTTTGCCGCAACATGCCCGACAAAGCAATCGCCGCGGAAATCAAGGCGGCTTCGATGCTAAAATTTCCGGAAAATGGACCCACGGGGCCAAACATCATGCTACCGTCGGTGCCGTTTGGTATTGCGTCAACAACGCGGGCAATACTGATCAATACAATTGAGCCTGCAATCGCTTTGCGCCAAAGAGGCGAAGGTTTGAAACGTTGCATCGTCGCGATGCACAAGCCAACTCCGAACATACAAAACGCTGTAATTGGGTGCGTCGCTGATCGGTCCCCAAGTGGGCGTAAAAACGGGTCAACCTGAAAATAGTTTAGGGCCAGCCCCACTAGTGCACAGGACATTGCAACGATTGCTAAGGGCACACGCATTCGCAAAGCCAGACGAATATAGGCATATTGCCCACGCGACCGCATTGCACTGTCTGTTACTAACATTGCCACAATTCCCGACGAAGGATTGGGCGAAGGTATGGACGGTCTGGTTAAAAATAGTCCTAACGAACGGACCTAAAACCGCCCAATCCGGCGTAGCATTCGGGTTGCATTACGCAGCCCACGCGCATTTTGTTGACCTTGGCGGTTCAGATCACGCTGTTCACTGCTTTGATCCCCGTTGCGCTTACCACGGTTCGTTGCAGCCTTGATGCCGGTATTGATCCCCTTATTTACAAGGCGACGCAGGATCATATTTAAAATGCGGTCCATTGGACTATCCCTTTGGTTACAGGGGCACCTTACAACACTTCGGCCCCAATTTCCATCCAATGCCCCAACATCGCGGCAAAGTGAGGGCGAAGGCACAGAAAATTACGTTTCGTCGAACATTTCTGATTGATCGCCGTTCTCATCTGTTTCGTCATCATCTGCGTCTGCATCCGCGACACCCGGCGCAGGGCGGCTTTCGAGCAACCCAGCAGACCGCAGTTCTTTCAAACCCGGAAGATCGCGCGCGGTTTCTAACCCAAAATGCCCAAGAAAATCTTGGGTCACTACAAATGTAACCGGACGTCCGGGCGTCATGCGACGGCGACCAAATCGGATCCATTCCAATTCAATCAACTGATCAATTGTGCCGCGCGACACGCTGACCCCCCGAATTTCTTCTATTTCGGCGCGGGTCACGGGCTGATGATACGCCACGATCGCCAAAGTTTCGACAGCCGCACGGCTGAGTTTGCGGGTCTCAACCGTTTCTTTTTGCATAAGAAAACCCAGGTCCGGTGCAGTGCGCAGCGCCCAGGCATCTCCGACTTTGACCAACGAAACACCGCGCCCTTCGTAGCGTTTTCGCAAATGTACCAGCGCTTCTGCGGGATCGCAGCCGTGGGGCATTCGACCGGCCAGATCTTTCACTGTCACAGGATCAGCGCTTGCGAACAGCACCGCTTCGACCATGCGTTCTTGTTCCCCCATCGGTGGGGCCTCGAACAAACTTTCTTCGGCGGCGTCTGCGTCCTGCTCGGTTGTTTCTTCGCTCATTCGGTTTTCTTTCTGATTTGGATGGGCGTGAACACATCCCCCTGTCGCAGCTCAATCTTGCCCTCTTTGGCCAGTTCGAGGGATGCGGCGAACGTCGATGCCGTGGCTGATCGGCGTTTGACGGGGTCAAGTTCCCAACCGTCGGGCAAATAAGACATGATATCAGTCCATTCCCCAGCAAAGCCAATAAGCCCACGCATGCGGCCCAATGCCTCTTCCATCGTAAAGACCTTTTCTCGGTCCATCACAAAGGGGCGGAATTCATCTTTTGTGCGGATGCGTGCATAGCCTTGCATCAGGTCCAACAGCGTCGCCGTGTAGGTTACGCGACGGGTTCGCGTCACGTCTTCGGTAATTCCGCGCGCAAAGAAATCGCGGGCCAATTGATCCCGCGCCATCAGTTTCGCCGCGCAATCACGCATCGCGGACAAACGTTCCAACTGAAACGCCAAATGCGCGGCCAGTTCTTCGCCCGATGGTCCTTCTTCGGCGGGATCAGGTGGCAGCAGCAATCGCGATTTCAAAAAAGCGAGCCAAGCAGCCATCACCAGATAGTCCGCCGCCAGTTCCAACCGCAAATCTTGTGCCTTATGAATAAAGGCCAAGTATTGTTCGGCCAGTGCCAGCACAGAGATTTGACGAAGATCAACCTTTTGGGTGCGCGACAACGTCAGCAATAGATCAAGCGGGCCTTCGTAGCCGTCAACATCCACGATCAACGCTTCCGCCTCTAGGCGGTCGTTTACCTCGGATTGAAAGCTTGCAAGATCAGACATAGAACCCCGTCGTGGGGCCCTTTATGGGTCGGCCCGCATTAGGTCGTCAAATTCCTCTGACAGGGCGCCAATGTCAACGGGCGTTGGGCTGTCACGCAGATGTAGGCCACCCTTTGCGTCCCAAAACTCTGACGTACCAGAAAGTGTACCAACCGCCTCAGACACCGCCAACACCTCGCGCGGTTTGCCATTGCAATGCAACACGACATCACAGCCCGCCGCGATTGCAGCGCGCGATCGATCCCCAACGGACCCATCAAGGGCCTCCATTGATATATCATCGCTCATCAACAGTCCTTTGAACCCAATGCCATGGCGGATCATGTAATGGCCTGCCACAGATGTGGTCGCCGGTTCACGATCATCATAGGCTTCGAAAACCACATGGGCCGTCATGGCCATTGGCGCGTCTGCAAGGGCGCGAAATGGCACAAAATCGGTTGTCATCAACGTTTCGTGGTCCGCGTCCGTACGCGGCAGCGCCTTATGGCTGTCAACGGTCGCCCGCCCATGCCCCGGTGTATGTTTGACAACCGGTAAAACACCGCCGGCCAAATGGGCATCCGCGACGGCGCGGGCTGCGTCCATCACTGTGACTGTATCTTCACCGTAGCACCGATTGCGCAAGAATGGATGGGTTCGTTCGCTGGCAATATCGCACACCGGGGCGCAATTCGCATCGATACCGACGTCTCGCAGTTCTTCGGCAATCAGACGGTATCGGATCCACATAGAACGGACCGGGTCACTCGCCTGCGCCATCTGCTGCAACGGTGGCAGCCATTCTTGCCAATGCGGCGCGCGCAGCCGCTGCACCCGCCCACCTTCTTGATCAACCAGTATAGGCGCATCATGCCCCGCCGCATCCCTCAGGTCTGCGCACAGCCGCCGCACCTGATCAGGGCTGTCGATATTGCGGGCAAACAGTATGAAGCCGTAGGGGCGAAAATCGCGATATAATGCGCGTTCCCAATCGGTTATCTGCAGACCCTCAGGGGCAAGGATTGCAGCCCCATATGCCATTTAACGAACCACCACCGGAATGCAGGCCGCACCTTCTGCGGACATGGCCGCACAGAAACGCCGCGCATCGCTGAGATCGGCAAAGCCATCAGCGCGCAACCTGTAGAACGTACGACCGCCTGAGGTCGCCTCTTGGATAATTTGGCCTTTGCCATCAAAGAAATCCGGGAAACGGGCTGTCAAACGCACCCATTCAGTGGCAGCGATATCTGCACTGTCAAAGGCCCCCAATTGAACCAGTTTCGTCCCAACAGGAAGGGCAGCCGTCGTCACCGAGCCACTGACCGGCGCCGCCGCCGCGGTCGGTGACGTATTCGCTGCCACCGGAACAGCGCGGGCTGCCGGGCGCGCACTCGGCCGTGGCGAACGGCGTACACCGGGCACGGCATCCGGAATAATGTTCGGATCAACAGTGACGCCATTGACCGCCGTTACGATCGGTGCCGTTTCGCCATCGGCAAGGTCCGTCAGCGGGGCAGCGCCCGCCGCGATCTGATCGGCCAGCGCAAGTACATCTTCAGCCGTGAGCGGTGTGGACGGATCAACCGGCGTGGCGAGGGCGGCAACCTGTTCAGGTGCTGCGTCTTCATCGTCAATCGTCAAATTTGCTGGAACGGCTGTGACATCCGTGGGCGCGACAGGCGGGGTAACGTCGTTGGCTTCGGCGACGGGCGCAACTTCGAGATCCCCGGCTTCAAGCGCCATATTATTAGGGGCCAGAACAAGACGGTCTTGCGGTTCGGCTGCCCCGCCATCCGCGGGAACAGAATTCACGGAAAGCCCGATATGGCTAGCAATTTCGCCACCTGGGTTTTCGGGGGCAACCCGCATTTCCCCTTCCATGGCGCGAACAACGGGGACACCCGTCACATCCCGCATCAACAGTTTATAGCCCCACACCCCAACGCCGCCAATCAACGCAACAGACACAGCGGCCGCCGCGATATTCACGAATTTGGTCGCAGGACTCCCTACTCCGGACCCGTTCGGGTCAGCGGTAAAATCTGCCATTTGGTCGCCTCACTGCGGGGTTAACCCCGTCTCTTGCCTAGCCTCATGTTCGCCCAGACACGTGCGCTTCAGCGCATCTCTTCTGCTGGGGTCACTCCAAGAATAGACAAACCGTGAGAAATTACAACGCTGACAGCCCGAATAAGGGCGATTTTCGCCTGTGACGCTGGGATGTTGTCCTCTTGTAGGAACCGCAGTGACGGATCGTCATTGCCGCGGTTCCAAAGCGCGTGCAGCTCGGATGCCAGATCATACAGGTAAAACGCCACGCGATGTGGCTCGTGGCCCTTCGCCGCGATTTCGACCAGCCGAGGCCATTCCGCCATTTTTGCCGCAAGAACAAGCTCCGGCTCAGACGAGGCGAGCGACAAATCGGCTGATGCCAAATCAGACGTATCGATCCCCGCCTCAGCTGCTTTGCGCAGCACTGAATGCACCCGCGCGCTGGCGTACTGCACGTAAAACACAGGATTGTCTTTGGATTGTTCTGTCACCTTATCGAAATCAAAATCCAGCGGCGCGTCGTTCTTGCGCGTCAGCATATGGAACCGCGTAACATCTGCGCCAACTTGCTCCACCAGATCACGCAACATTATGAATGTTCCGGCCCGTTTTGACATTTTGAACGGCTCGCCATTCTTATACAATTTCACCAATTGTGTCAGCTTGATATCCAGTGGGACCGCTTCATCAGACAGCGCAGCCACGGCTGCCTTCATCCGTTTTACATAGCCACCGTGGTCCGCGCCAAATACATCAATTAGTGCGTCGAACCCTCTGGTAACCTTATCAAAATGATAGGCTATGTCGGGTGCGAAATAGGTCCATGCCCCATCAGATTTCTGGATCGGACGGTCGACATCATCGCCATATTCGGTCGACTTGAACAGCGTCTGTTCGCGCGCTTCCCAATCTTCGGGCAACTTGCCTTTTGGCGGCTCAAGCGTACCGCGATAAATCAATCCTTTTGCATCCAGATCTGCGATCGCCGCTTCGATCCGCCCCGTCCCATACAGCGACTTTTCGGAATAAAAGACATCCATCTTCACCCCGATCGACGCGAGATCATCTCGGATCATACCCATCATCGCCTCTGTGCCAAACTCCCGCAAAGGAGCAAGCCAGACGTCTTCTTCGGTTTCTAAATACTCATCTCCAACCTTGGCCTTCAGCGCTTCGCCAGCCGCGATAAGATAGTCACCAGGGTATGTTCCATCTTCAAATGTCACCTCCTGCCCGTGCGCCTCAAGGTAACGCAAATAGACAGAACGTGCCAAAACATCGACCTGCCCACCGCCGTCATTGATGTAGTATTCCCGCGTGACGTCAAAGCCTGCGTAATCCAAAAGAGACGCCAGCGCGTCACCAAACACGGCCCCGCGCGTGTGGCCCACATGCAACGGCCCTGTCGGGTTCGCAGAGACATATTCAACATTGACCCGCTTGCCCTGCCCCAATTGGGACCGCCCGAACGTTGGATCCGACAATGCGGCGCGTACGATGTTTGCCCAAACGGTCGCCTCAAGTTTGAGGTTCAAGAACCCCGGCCCTGCAACATCAACGCGTGCAATCCGCTCGTCAGCCAACAGCCGATCCGCCAATGCCTGCGCGATATCGCGCGGTTTCATCCCGCTTGGCTTGGCCAAAACCATCGCCGCATTGGTCGCCATGTCCCCATGTGACGCATCTCGCGGTGGCTCAACGGTGACGTTGTTGAACGGCACATCGGCTGGCAATATGCCCTCGGCGGTCATGGCGTCCAAACAGGTGATCACAAGCGCACGGATATCGGCGAACAGGTTCATGGCACTTCCTTTCTGCGAGTTGTCCGTTTAGCACCTAGGTATCAAACGTCAACGAGCCTTGCATGACACGTACCTTGTTCTTCTTTACGGCCCTTGCCGCCATGCTGGCCGCCATGACAGCGGTTTTGATCCGTATTGAACTGGCCCATCCAGGCGTGTCCCCGTTGTTTCAAATGGCTCAGGGCATTCCGGACGGTCAGAAATTCGCAAACGTTGCGATTGCACACACTGTCTTTGCATATCTCGCTGTCATTCTTCT
>CAYOSK010000113.1:0-9127 GCA_964406585.1 uncultured Octadecabacter sp.
CATAACTCGGACGCAGGTTTTCCTGTTTCGATCATCGCAGTCAGGAACTGTAATCCTGCCAACAAACCATCGCCCGTCGTTGCATAATCGGTCATCACGATATGGCCGGATTGTTCCCCGCCAAGGTTAAACCCACCGGCGCGCATGGCTTCGACGACATAGCGGTCCCCGACGCCCGTGCGCAGCATTGTCAGCCCTTTGTCCGTCAAGAACCGTTCAAGCCCCAAGTTTGACATGACCGTCGCGACCAAAGTGCCGCCGCTTAGCTGTCCGCGTTCCGCCCAACGGTTCGCGAACAGACCCATGATCTGATCGCCATCCGCGACCTTGCCATTTTCATCAAGGATCATCACACGGTCCGCGTCACCGTCCAGACAAATCCCAACGTCCGCACCGTGGGTGACGATCGTTTCCGCCGCCGTGCGTGGTGCTGTCGAACCGCAGCCTTCATTGATGTTGAACCCATTTGGATCGACGCCCACAGGAATAACGGTTGCACCCAATTCCCAAAGAACCTCTGGGGCGACCTTGTAGCCTGCGCCATTTGCGCAATCGATCACGACCTTGAGCCCATCAAGACGCACGCCATCCGGTAGTGTCCCTTTCAGGCGTTCAGCATATCGAAAACGTCCATCATGAACGTGTTTTGCCCGGCCAATGTTTGTGGCTTGCGCAGGTTCAATATCGCTTTCTAACAAGCGTTCGATTTCCGCTTCGGCTTCATCGGATAACTTAAACCCATCCGGTCCGAAAAACTTGATCCCATTGTCTACGGCGGGATTGTGGCTGGCTGAAATCATAATCCCGAGATCGGCCCGCATAGATGTTGTCAACTGCCCGACGCCCGGCGTTGGGATCGGGCCAAAGGTTAGCACATTCATACCGGTGCTGGTCAGCCCCGCTGTCAAAGCGTTTTCAAACATATAGCCCGATAACCGCGTGTCTTTGCCAATTACCACCCGATGCCCGTTTGATCCATCATTTCGGAAATATCGCCCCGCAGCCGCCCCAATTTTCAAAGCCATATCAGCCGTCATTGGATAGGTATTGGCGGTGCCCCGCACACCGTCGGTTCCGAAAAATTTACGCGCCATGTGGGTCTTCCTGATAAATTAGTTCACTGCCAAATGCAGGCTAAGGGCCTGTCTTGTGGCAAGCGTATCATGGACCCGCAAGATTTGCATACCCTGCCGCACACCGTGCAACGCCACGGCAACTGATCCGGGCATTCTGTCAGATGCCTCAGCTGCGTTCCCAAGTGTTCCGATGAACCGCTTGCGCGACGCACCAAGAAGAACCGGGCATCCAAGCCCATGAAAGATCGACAGATTTTTCAAAAGTTCCAAATTGTGATCCAGCGTTTTGCCAAACCCGATCCCGGGATCGACAATAATCTGATCGCGGCGAATTCCTGCCGCCTCGGCCGCATGTATCCGTTCGGCAAGAAAATCATAAACGTCAAAAACCACGTCTTCATAGGTTGGCGCATCTTGCATCGTCGCTGGATCGCCTTGTGCATGCATCAAACATATCGGCGCACCACTGGCAGCAGCGACCTGCGCGATTGCAGGATCAAACGTCATCGCGGCAACGTCATTGATGATCAAAGCGCCTGCATCCAAGGCGGCCTGTGCAACGGTGGCTTTGCGCGTATCGATGGATATCGGGGCAACGCCATAGGCGACAAGGGCCTGGATCACGGGCGATGTGCGCTGCACTTCATCTTTCGCATCAACTGTTGCCGCACCGGGCCGGGTGCTTTCACCGCCTATGTCAATGATGTCGGCCCCGTCCGCCATCATTTGGCGCGCCTGATCCTGCGCCGCATGCAGCGTGTTGAACTGACCACCATCCGAAAAGCTGTCGGGCGTAACGTTCAGAATGCCCATGATTTTTGGGGCATCCATGTCCAAACCTGCGATTTGAGGGCGCGCAGCGGTCAGCCTATGCAGAATGTCCGCGGGAACAGACTGCGCGCTAACAATCTCACCCACGGTCCCGCGCGTTCGCCGTTCAACTTGGGTGAACCAACTCCAGCCCCCAGCAAGAGGCAGCGCATCCTTTGGGCGATGCGGATCCGTCATTGCGATGGGGCGATAATACATCACATCTGCCGCACAGGAACAGCGCACTCCGGCGCATCAGCACCGACAACAACCAGTTCAAGCGCTTGCATTTCTTTTGCGAACCACGCGACCAGCGCCAATGCGTCGCGCGGGCTGGCGCTTGGGCCGTCCACGGCATCCAGAACGGTTTTTGAAGGTGCCCAAACGCAAATCTGGCCGTTCTTCATCGCCCAATCAAGTTCGGTTCGTGTGCCAACCACGACGCACCTTTTGTCACGTCCTGCCAAAACCCAAGCGTTTTGTTCAATGGCGAGCAGATCAATCCGACGTTGAGCCAAGGCAATATCGATCTGCGGCGCAAGTATGTCCGGCGCACCAACGCAAAAAATCAACGGCGTTTCGTCTGCCACCAATGTATCGATGCGTCCGCGCAGATCATCCCCATGTAATGCCGCATTCGACAGAAACACGACCCGTGGATGGGGCGCTTCGACGGTCTCAACAGCAGCGTCCGCACCGCCGCCGCGTTCGCGCACGATTTCAACGCCCAAAGAATACGGTCCACGGTCAATTTTTTCGATCCGCACGAACACCCGCATTGCCTGCGGTTCAACAAGGACACGTTCCGCAACGCGCGCAGCCAATGTTTCCAGCAGATTAAGCCGTTCCGCCCCAAGCTCTGCGTCAATTGCTTCGGTGACACGGTCATAAGACAGGATGCGATCAACATCATCGTCAATTGCGCCGCTTAGCGGCGCGACTTCGACCACCACATTAAATTTGATGCGTTGCAGAGTTCCGCGCTCGGCCTGAAACGCGCCAATTTCAACTTCGGTGATATAGTCGCGCAGCGAAATGCGATCACGCAATCCGCCGCTGCCGGACGGGGATGTGGCCTCTGCCCGTTCAGATGGATGCGCGAACGCCAAATGGGTGTCACTGCTCATGTGCAAATCCTTAAATCACCCATTGGCAATACTAAGCACACGACGAACCGACAACCACGGATCACGTCGCTTGGCAAACCGGATGCGACGCATTCCTTTTCAGGTTTGGCGATAGAAGTGATGCGATCCAATGGTTGCAGTGCGTGGAAACACACTGGCCCAACGCGGATTGACGGCTTTGGTGTGATAATGGGTGGCGCCGTCTGTCAATGTGCGTGGCGCGCCATCGATCAGCAAACGCGCAACCTTTCCAACTTTTGCCCAAGCAGCGGGTTCGTGGATTTCTTCTGCATTCCCATCACATGTGTAGGTGAATTGGCAGGCAAAACGACGACCGGTGCCTTGATTGATCACAGCGCAAAGTGTGTTGGGAAATCGGGAACTGTCGACGCGGTTCATGATGACCTCACCCACTGCGAACATGCCCCGCACGCTTTCGCCGCGCGCCTCAAAATAAAGAGCTTCGGCCAGACAACGCCACTGGGCATCACCTGTCGCTGTGGGTTGGGACGCCAAGAATGCGTTGTCATAGGTTATAACGTCTGGCGCTGTCGGGATATTGCGTGCCGATGCCGGTGGAACGGCTGTCAGGGCCGCAAGACGTGCATCTGGAACCTGCTGGATCGCCGCGCGTTCCTGACCGAGCAAAGCACCCAAACGCGCCGCAAGCACGTCATCGGCCTGCGCACTGCTTGCCGCGATCCCCGCGGTCAAAAGGCCCGCAAACATCCAAATCCCCAAACGTTTCAACATCGTCAATTCCAAAATCAAACGCAGTCTGCCCTGCGCAAGCGCCTTGCCTTTAAGGGAAACCGAGCGCTGCGTCCAGAAGCCAGCGCCGCGGCGCAGACGCGCACCGATGCCATGAAAGCACAGGATTACAAACGACACACAACATGTTGGGGCTTAACGAGATTCAGGTATCACACCTAGAACGGCCTATCCGCCAACCGTATCCCGCAAGGCCAATTGGGCAGCGGAAAGTCGCGCAACGGGGACGCGGAATGGTGAACACGACACATAATCGAACCCCTGCGCCCGACAAAACGCGATGGCATTCGCATCGCCGCCATGTTCGCCGCAAATTGCCAATGTCACGTCTTTTCGCCCCGCACGGCCCCGCTCTGCGCCAAGCTTCAACAGCTCTCCGACGCCTTCAAGATCAAGCGTATGAAACGGATCTTCTTGGTAGACACCAAGCTTAACATACTCAGACATGAACCGACCCGCGTCATCACGTGATAAACCGTATGTCATTTGGGTCAGATCATTGGTCCCAAACGATAAAAACGCAGCACTTTCGGCAATGTCTTCCGCCCGCAACGCACCGCGTGGGGTTTCGATCATTACCCCCAACCGATAGTCAAAATCGACCCCGGTTTCTGCGCGCACAGCCGATGCGACAGCTTCGATACGTGATTTCACAAGTTCGACCTCGCGTCTTGCGCTGATCAACGGAATCATAATTTCGGGTACGATCGGATGGTCCTTGGTGCCCGCCGCAACAGACGCCTGGAAAATCGCGCGTGCTTGCATGTCATATATCTCGGGGACAGTGATACCCAACCGCACCCCGCGCATCCCCAACATGGGATTGTATTCGGTCAGGTCTTCAACCCGCGAAATAATCTGGGCGAGCGGTACGTTCAAACGTTCTGCCAGTTCCCGCATCCCTGATTTTCCGGACGGTAGAAATTCATGCAACGGCGGATCAAACAGTCGGATACAAACGGGGCGACCCGCCATTATGCGAAACAGTTCCGAAAAATCAGATCGTTGCAGCGGCAGCAGCCGTTGCAAAACAGCCGCGCGGCCTTCTGGGCTTTCGGCAAAAATCATTTCACGCATCAGATCAACGCGGTCGACATCGAAGAACATATGCTCGGTTCGGCACAAACCTATGCCCTCGGCATCAAAATTATGGGCGGTCCTCGCATCGGCCGGCGTGTCCGCATTGGCCCGAATTCCGATATCTCGCACCGCGTCCGCCCATGACAAAAGGGTTTGAAACGCATCATCGAGCGCGGCTTCAAGCATCTTGGTTGCACCGGCCAAAACTTGGCCCGTCGTCCCATCGACTGTAACAGTCTCGCCTGCTGCAAACCGACGGCCATCCGGCATCACGATTTCCCGTTTACGATCATCTATATCCATATCGGCAGCGCCTACGATGCACGGCACGCCGATGCCGCGGCCAATCACAGCCGCGTGGCTTGTTACGCCACCGCGCAACGTCACGACGGCCGCAGCAGCATGCATCCCGCGAATGTCTTCTGGGGTTGTTTCACGCCGCACCAAGACACAAGGTTCTTCCCGCGCGGCACTGGCCTGCGCGTCTTGGGCCGTGAACACCAGTTTCCCAACAGCGGCACCAGGACTGGCCGCAATCCCGCGGACGAGAACATCGCGTTTGGCAAACCGGTCCACCTGACGGTGCAGCAGTTCCGACAAAGCCGATGGCTGTACCCGCATCACGGCTTCTTCTTGAGGGATTACACCTGATGTTGCCAGATCGACCGCGATCCGCACAGCCGCGCGGCTGGATCGCGTTACCTTGATCGCATCCAAAATGGCCAGTTCCCCGTCGCGCAGAATAAACTTTATCTCCATCTCTTCGCGCAGACGCAAACGCGCCAAAGCCCCAAAATCAATCAACTTAGCAAAGGCGTCGGGCGCATCATCCTGAAGCGACGGCCCTCGACGATCGGTTGTCAAATAAAGCGCGTTTTCACTGTCTCGGATCGCTTCGGAGTGAGTGGTTTGGGGTACAAAGCGCCCCTTAATCTGGGGCGCGCCCGTGGTGCCATCTACGAACTGAATGACACCGGAACCAGACACGCCGGGCCCAAGCACCAATGCCATTTCTTGCACAACCAAACCAAGACCGGCATCCGCCGGCGCACCCTTGGCTTGGCGTAGCAACCGTGCTGTCGTGCCTTCCCAAGTGCGCGCCATAGACCGCAACACTTCGCCCAATTGTTCACCGGCGTCCTGCGGAAACTCGGCGTCCATTTCGGCTTCGTACGTTGCCAGCATCGCGCGCAATGCATCTGCGGACGGTTGATCTGGCAGATAGAATTCTTCCGGATCCAAACGCGCAACTTCAACCGCGAAGTTTTGAATGTAGCGCATATAAAGGCGCGTGGCCGCGTCTTCGCCCAGTTCTTCACACAGCTGCGCATGCTTTGCATCATTCATCCCAATATTGAGAACGGCCCCGGGCCCGCCCCAATCAGGATCCATGCTGCTTGGGCGGACAGACAAAAGCGGCATGTCCGCAAAATGGCGTAGAATTTGAGGAACATCCGCGCTTTGACCTGCGGCAATCGCACGCACGGCATCAAAAGACAAAGCCACCGTCGTTGGAACAGGCATGTCCAACCGGATCAGGCGCTGCAAACATTTGGCACGCCCACCATGAACATCCGCAGCCATCGGCGCGGTTTTTGTAACAAGGCACAAGTCCTTCAATGTGATTATTTTCTGCACTGCAGCGTCCCCTCTGTCAGGCACAATAGACAGCTACACTGTCAGGGCAAGTATAACGTTAAATGTTGCTTAGCCGTCCAACAGACGTAAATCCGCGACGCTCAGACAAACGGTGCGAATCCGATGCAACAAATTCAGACGGTTGCGGCGCAAAACTTCGCTGTCTGCATTGATCTGCACCGCTTCAAAAAAGGCATCGATCGGCGCGCGCAAATCCGCCATCGCGGACATAGACGCGGCGAAATCTTCGGCCGCCATTGCGGGCGCGATTTTTGCGTCAGCTGCATCAAGCGCCGTAAACAATGCCTTTTCTTCGTCCGTTTCTGCGAATTTCAGATCGGCCCCAAAGCTGTATTCAACGCCATCTTTGTCTTCGGCTTGCGACAGAATGTTGTTGGCGCGTTTAAAGCCTTGGATCAGGTTGCCGCCATCATCCGTTTGCAGGAACGCGGCCAGTGCCTTAGCGCGGTTGACCAACAACAACAGATCATCGCTGCCCGGCATCGCCAGTGATGCGTCGATCACATCATGTGCCACGCCTTCGTCCTTAAGATAAACTTTCAGGCGGTCGTGGAAGAATGACAGCAGATCGGGCTCTTCAATGAGCGAACCTAACTTGATCGTCAGGCTGTTTTCTAACACCAAACGGATCACACCTAAGGCAGCACGGCGGAGCGCGAACGGGTCCTTAGACCCCGTGGGTTTTTCATCAATCGCCCAAAACCCTGTCAGCTTGTCGATCTTTTCGGCCAGCGCCACAGCAACGGACACCGGCGCAGTTGGCACATCGTCAGACGGACCAAGCGGCGAATAATGTTCCTGCGCAGCCAGCCCAACGGCATCGGACAGTCCGGCTTCGCGGGCGTAATAGCGGCCCATCAACCCCTGTAGATCAGGAAATTCATAAATCATTTCAGAACTAAGATCAGCCTTCGCGAACCGCGCGGCGGCCTCGGCCTCATCCGCGTCAGCACCAACCAGCGGCGCGATTTCACGGCTCAGCGTGGCCATACGATCCACCAATTCATCGACCGTCCCCAGTTTGTTGTGGAACGTCACATTGCCCAGCGCATCAAGCCAGTCCTGACCGCCTGCCTTGGCCACACGCAGATCGTTTTCCCAAAAGAACTTCGCATCTGCCAGACGGGCGAACAGAACCTTTTGATTACCCGCCAGAATGGTCGCCCCTTGATCGGCTGTTTCGCGGTTGGCCACTGTCACAAATCGGACGACCTGCCCTGTTTTGTCACGCACGCTAAAGAACTTCTGATGTTCTTTCATTGACGCGGTCAAAACCTCGGGCGGCAGCGACAAGAAATCGTCTGCGATGACGCCCATCAATACGACGGGCCATTCCACAAGACCTGACACTTCGGCCAGCAGCCCTCGATCTTCGACCAATTCAAGGCCCGCGGCGAATGCCTGATTGGATGCATCAGACCAGATCATATCTGCGCGCTCATCAGCACGTAAAATCACATTTGCTCGCTTTAGCTTTGCCTCATAATCCTCGAAAGAAGTTACAGAAAAGGCGTCCGGCGCCATAAAACGATGGCCCTGCGTTGTGTCACCCGATGCAATGCCTTCGACATTCATTGGGACCACTTGCGCGCCGGCTTCATCTGTCAAAATACAGACGATGGAATGCAGTGGGCGCACCCATTTCAGGCTGCCTGTTCCCCAGCGCATCGACTTGGGCCACGGAAAATTTCGAATGGCGTTTTCCAGTACGTCGGCAACGATGTCATCTGCCTTTCGGCCAGGCTTTTCGATCACGGCGAAATAGACGTCACCTTTGCCCGTATCACGGGTTTCAAGCGCATCGCGCGACACACCAGCACCACGGCAGAACCCGTCAATCGCGCCATCGGGCGCACCAACCTTGGGGCCCTTGCGTTCTTCGCGGGTATCCGGGCTTTCGGCGGTCAGCCCTTCGACAGACAAGGCCAAACGTCGGGGCGTGCTGAACGCACCTGCCCCCGCATAGGTCAAACCAGCATCCACCAAACCGTCTGTTACCAAGCGCTGCAAATCTGCGGCCGCTTTGGTCTGCATACGCGCAGGAATTTCTTCGGAAAAGAGTTCAATCAGAAGATCAGGCATTTAGGAATCCTCAGGGAGTTCAGGGCAGCCATCGGGCGTATTATCACCGGCGAAAACCGCTTCGCCGCATGGATTAAGCTGGTGCCATGCAAAGCCACGCCCATCGGGCAAAACCGCTATGACGCGATCGACCCCATAGGTAATGTTGGGCACGCTCATGAACGCAATCGCTTCGCCAGTTTCCAGCTTTGCACCGATGTCTTTCGCGTCAAAACACTCAAACCAAGACGGGGCATTCAACGGCACGGCGGCATCAAAAACGTCGTAAGTCTCTGTCAGCATTGCTTGGCTTTGCACGACATCGAAACAGGCCCGAAACGAAATCGCGCCCGACAAGCGAACGCCATCGACGACGGTGTCAATTCCCTTGGCATTTTCCAACAACAACGGTTCGGGCACCCCCGTTACGACATTAATCACTTGGATTTCTCCAACATCGGCCTGATCAAGTTCGGCGTAGCCTGCGAAGACAAGCTGGTAATACATCACCGCGCCACCAATAATCGCAGAGCCAAGGATACC
>CAYOSK010000114.1:0-9044 GCA_964406585.1 uncultured Octadecabacter sp.
TTCATTGTTAAACGCTGTGCCGTCGACGAAATCTCGCATATTCGGTCCTTAAGTTGGGTCTTGTTCGGGGTCGTGTTGTTTTTGGTCTTGTATCGGCCGTGAGGGGCAATATGCCTGTTTCTAACCGATTCGGGGTTCTTCATTTGGAATGGCAGCTATGCGTTTATGGCATACCTGATCGTTTTCGTAAACAGTATCTGGTTGGCTTGCACGGTGTTGCATCCCAAGATATAGGCGTCGTTAAATTTCCTTCAACCTTTTGACAACTTTTGGACACAATTGAGCCCGGGATAAAGACATGGCAAAAATCAACGGCAACGAAATCCGGATCGGCAATATTCTTGAGCACAACGGTGGGCTTTGGGTAGCGGTGAAGACCGATCATGTGAAACCCGGTAAAGGTGGCGCATTCGCGCAGGTGGAAATGCGCAATTTGCGCAATGGTTCAAAGCTTAACGAACGCTTCCGCTCAGCGGATAAGGTTGAGAAAGTTCGTTTGGAGCAAAAAGATCAACAATTCCTTTATGAAAACGACGGAATGTTGGTTTTCATGGACACAGAAACCTACGAGCAGATTGAATTGCCCGCAGAGTTGCTTGGTGAACGTCGCCCGTTTTTGCAAGATGGCATGATCGCGGTGATTGAGTACTATGAGAACGAAGCCCTCAACGCGCAATTGCCGCAGAAAGTAACCTGCACCATTGTAGAAACCGAGCCGGTGGTGAAAGGCCAGACCGCCGCCAATTCATTTAAACCGGCGATTTTGGACAACGGTGTCCGCGTCATGGTGCCGCCCTTTGTTGGGCAAGATGAAGCGATCGTGGTGAACACCGAAACAATGGAATACGCCGAGCGCGCTTAGATCTATTTGGTGACCTATTGCCTCTGCCGAAAAATTGAAAATCCCGCCCGATTGGGCGGGATTTGTTGTTCTTGTTGGCACGCGTTGCCGGTTTAGGGCCAAGGCGGTCGAGGTGCAGCGCTTTGTCAGACATGCCTCCGGCGGGAGTTTGAAGAAAGCAAAGACGCGAAACTACGTGCGGTGCAATATTGCGTCCCCTGCTTGCATGGGACCGGTTGCGCGATCAAATCGCAGGTGAGCCAACGCGCGCCCCCCAGATTGAGTGAACAGGGTGCCGACCGTTTTATCATCTGTTGTAATGGCGGTTCCGATTGGGGCGGCGCCGTCTATCGTGACTTGAGCAATGCCCTTTTTCAGTTCGGTTTTATGTTTCATGCGGGCTGCGATTTCCTGACCGACGTAGCAGCCTTTGCGAAAATCCACGCCGTTGAGGCGTTCGAATCCGGCTTCGAGGATGTAGGTATCCGGTGTAAGTTCAGCACCGGTTTCAGGGATGATATGAGTAACACGCAGCGCGTTCCAATCGGTTTGATTTTCGACGGTGGTGTCCGCAAACATCCGCCAGCCTAAAGCGGGGTGGCGCGGATCCGGCATTGCGCCCACAGGGATGGGGCCGATGCCACGCGACACTTTCAAAGGGCTTTCGTCAATTTGCACATCGGCGCGCAGACGGTACATGCTGAGACGTTGCGCCAATAATGGCGCATGAGACGCAGCAACATCGATCAATAGGGCGTCGTTCTGAGCGCGCACAAAGAAATCTGCGATGTATTTGCCCTGTGGGGTGAGAAGGGCCGCATAGACAAGCTGACTGTTGGCTTTGGTCACGTCGTTTGTGATCAGGCCTTGTAAGAAATCATGCGCGTCGGAGCCGGCGAGGCGGAGGAGGGTGCGGTCTGTCATGAAAGCAATCTAGGAACGCGGGGCGCGTCTGAAAAGGCGGAAAAAGAAGGATTGTTTTGCGCGGGGCGTGGTTACACGCGCTTTGATCGGGTAGGGACGATTGGTGTCGTCCACAACCTGTTTACCGTCGCGAAATTGCAACCTGTACAGATCAGCATAAAGCCCGCCCCGGGCCAGCAAATCCGAATGAGTGCCCTCATCAACCACGCGCCCTTTGTCCATCACGACGATTTTGTGTGCCGTCTGGATCGTGGACAGGCGGTGCGCGATCACGAGCGTTGTGCGCCCTTGAGCGAGGCGGTCCAGCGCGCCCTGAACAATCGCTTCGGATTTCGTGTCCAGCGCGCTCGTGGCTTCATCCAGAAGCAGGATCGGCGTGTCACGCAGCAACGCACGCGCGATGGCCACCCGTTGGCGCTGCCCTCCGGATAGATTTGATCCGCGGGGGCCAGCCGGGCTGTCCAAACCATCGGGCAGCTTTTCGAGGAAATCGGCCACATGGGCGTCTTTTAGGGTGCTTGAAAGCGTATCTTCTGAAATGTCGGACCGGCCGAGCAAAACGTTTTCTCGCAGGGTTTCATCAAATAAGGCGGCGTCTTGGGATACCGTGGACACCAGCGCGCGCAAATCATCTATGGCGAGCGTCTTGGTCGCTGTGTCGTCCAATTCAACAGTGCCTGATTGGGGTTCAACAAGCCGGGTCAAAACATTGAATATTGTGCTTTTGCCCGCGCCGGACGCGCCAACCAGTGCTGTCGTTTGGCCTGCCTCTGCGACAAAGGACGTCCCATCAAGAACCGGCAAGTCGCCGTAGCTGAGGGATACATCAGCAAAGCGAATACGTGGCGCTGCGCTGGGCGCGGGCGCAGGATTTGCCGGAGACAAAAGTGTTGGTTGGGCATCAAACAGATCGAGCAGACGATCAATTGCGGCGGCGGCAGCCTGCCAAAGTCCGGTCAGGTTTCCAAGACGGCGCAACGGATCAAATGCGATCGCCATTGCCGTAAAAAACGCCATGAATTCGCCAACGGTTTTGTCGCCGTCAATGATCTGTGTCCCGCCATATAACAGGACTGCAAAGAACCCCAATCCGGCCATGATATCCACGAGGCCGGGGATCATCGCTTGCCCAAATGCGGCTTGGGTTTCGGTGCGCACACGGCGCCCTGTCAGGGCTTCGTAACGGTTGGCCTGATAGGTTTCGAGGCTGTTTAGCTTGATCGGGTTGATCCCGTGGAACACTTCGTCGAGGCGGGTCGACATATCGGCGGCGGCTTCGCGGGCAGCGTGGGATTTGCGCCGCACGTAGCCTTGGATTGCGAACGATGGCAGGACAAGAACCGGAATACCAATCAGGGCAATCAGCGTCCAAATCCAATCAATCCATAAGGCAACAGAAAACAGCGCGATCACAGCAACGAGATCACGGCCCAGCCCGGTGATCAGCCCAGTCCACACATTGCCAAGTGCTTGCACGTCCCCCTGCACCCGTTCAATCAGCGTACCGGGCGGATGTGCTGCATGAAATGCGGTGTCCAGCCCCATCAGATGGCGCAGCAGATCAGTGCGAATGTCAGCGGAGCTTTGTTCCGCCACCCGCTTTAGAATGACCCGTTGGGCCAAAGATGTCACAGCGCGGGTCATAAACAGGGACAAAATAACCACGCCAACGATCCAGATCGCTCCGGTTTGGCCACCGATGAAAATATTGTCGAACATTGGCTGCATCATGTAGCTGAGAACGCCAAAAGTGGATCCTTCGAGAACCATAAGCACCATTGCAACTGCCAGCCACGGTGCGTGTTGGCGAAGATAGCCGCGCCATAGCCATGAAAACATCGCGCTCGATGTGCGTTCCGCGTGGGCGGCGGCTGGGCGCTTTGAGTCTTGATCCGCTTGGGTCATTTGGGTCCTTACAGGTGTTGGGACCTGTCTACGCAACTTGGACCAAAGTGGGAAGCGACCGTGACACCATTGACGCGCGTTCTTGTGCGGCTAGTGTCCCACTGAGACGCCTCAGATAAGGACGATGCGGATGTTTGCCAACGGTTTACCCTACCTCGCCATTCCCGGCCCGTCTGTGATGCCGGATCGGGTATTGCGCGCGATGCATCGCCCTGCGCCGAATATTTATACTGGGGAATTGCATGATGTGACCCGCAGTGTTGTTCCTGATCTTAAGGCAGTTGCGGGCACGCGCCACAACGTCGCCATTTATATCGCCAACGGTCACGGCGTTTGGGAAGCCGCGTTGGCCAATGTGATCAGCGAAGGCGACACTGTGTTGGTGTTGGCCACGGGGCGTTTTTGTGTCGGCTGGGGTGAAATGGCCCAAAGCCTCGGTGCCAGCGTTGAAACGATTGATTTTGGAGACAGCGATGCGGTTGATCTAGACCGTGTTGAACAGGTTCTTGCCGCCGATACGGATGGGCGGATTAAGGCGGTTTTGACCGTCTTGGTCGACACCTCAACTGGCGTCTTGAACGACATCAAAGGCGTGCGTGCCGCAATGGATGCGGCCAAACACCCGGCGCTTTTGATGTGCGACTGCATCGCATCATTGGGCTGCGATGAATATCACATGGACGAATGGGGCGTAGATATAACCGTTGCGGCCAGTCAAAAGGGGCTAATGACGCCCCCGGGCATTGGGTTTGTTTGGTTCAATGATCGCGCGGATACTGTGCGCGGCGTCATGACACGCGTGTCTCGGTATTGGGATTGGCGACCACGGGTATCGGCGGAAGAATACTGGATGTATTTTGACGGCACAGCGCCAACACATCACCTGTATGGGCTGCGCGAAGCGCTTGATATGATCAACGAAGAGGGTATTCGAGCGATTTGGGCGCGCCATGACGGGCTTGCCCGTGCGATATGGGCCGCAATTGATGCGTGGTCTGTATCAGGGCCGATGCAGATCAATGTTGCTGACCCCGCCGCACGTTCGCGCGCGGTCACATCCCTGAAACTGGACGAGGGGCAGGGTGACGCTCTGCGTGCGTGGTGCGAAACCCAAATGGGCGTGACTTTGGGGATTGGCTTGGGCCGCGATCCGGCGAGCGCCTTTTTCCGACTTGGCCATATGGGGCATGTCTCTGGTCATATGGTTTTAGGATTTTTGGGCACCATTGATGCAGGCCTCAAGGCACTTGGCATTCCTCATGGGGACGGTGCCTTGGCCGCGGCGTCTCAGGTACTGGCTGACCTGTCAGGCGCGGCCCCGAGAACGTGATGCGCCGAACTTGATCAAACCGTCGATCAATGCTGCGGACAGCACCACCCAGACAAAACCTTTGACGGCCGCCAACGTAAAGAACGCCATAAATAGAATACCAGCACAGGTCACCAAAAACGCGTTGGTGTAGTTTTCAACGCGGCCACGTCTCTTCTCCATCTGGCCCTCCCGAATCTTACTTGTGACCAAATACTAACCCGGGATGTGGAAAAGTCATCTAAACCGTGTGTTACGCCGCTGGCGGGGCTGCCCGCGCGGCGGCCAGCGCCTTTGGCAGGGCTTTGGCCAAAAGGGTCATGTCTTTGGCAGGGCCGCATGAAATGCGAATGCAGCGGCTTTGCGGGGCCACAAACGGCATCCGCACAAAGACGCCCATTTTCGCAAGCTCTTCCAGCACACAGCGGGCAAACACGCTGTCACCGCCGCAATCAAACGCCACAAAATTTGCCGCCGATGGCACAGCGATAAGCCCGTTGTCGTCCGCAATTTGATAAAGAGCAGCGCGCGACGTTTCAATTTTGTTCTTTACATCAATAAGATAGTCTTTGTCTTTCAGCGCGGCTAAGGCGCCTGCCTGACTGATCCGGCTTATCCCGAAATGGTTGCGAACGCGGTTAAAGGCAGCGATTAGCGATGCGGGCCCGATTGCATAGCCCACGCGCGCTCCGGCCATTCCATATGCCTTTGAAAATGTCCGCAGCCGGATCACCCGCGCGTCTGATGTGTTTATCGGCGGCGCACAGCCATCAGGCGCCAGTTCGACATAGGCTTCATCCAACACCAAAAGGCAGCCCTTAGGTACATTCTGGATCATCTGCTGGATCGTAGCCGCGGAATGGACCGTTCCCATCGGATTATCAGGGTTGGACAGATAAATAAGCTTTGCTTCTACTTCGCGGGCTTTGGCGATCAGATGGTCAGGGTCTTCGAAATCGGCGGTATAATTTACGGTATGTAGGGTGCCTCCATACCCTGTGACGTGATAATTGAACGTCGGATACGCTCCGGCGGTTGTCACAACGGCAGTGCCTTCGCGGACGGTTAACCGCACAAGACTATCAAGCAACCCATCAATGCCCGCACCCACGACGATTTCATCCGCCGCGACTCCGTGGTGGGCCGCCAAAGCAGCGCGTAGATCATAGCTTTCGGGGTCGCCATACATCCATGTCTCTTTCACCGCCTGACGCATGGCGCGGATGGCGGCAGGGGATGGGCCAAACACGGATTCATTGGCCCCAAGCCGCGCCTTGATCGCAATTCCGCTGGCGCGTTCTTGCGCCTCCGGTCCGACAAATGGAACAGTTGCAGGCAGCGATGCAGCCAAAGGCGTGAGGCGGGGGTCGTTTTCAGGTGTATTGGTCATGGGGGGACTTTGCGGCCTGCGTTCCCCTTTGAAAAGGGTTAACATCACACCCACATACAATAGAGGAGGGTATGTTATGCCAAAACTCACCAGACGCGGGTTCCTCGCGACCTCAGGCGCAGCGCTAAGTGTCAAAGCTGCTACACCGCTCGCGCGGAGCGGGGGCGGTCGCCGTATCCTGACATTGGTCTATGACAAAGCCGCCGGCGCAATGCGCGCGGTTGAACGGGTGATCCATTAGGACCACCCACCACTTAGATTTCGTTCAAACGGGCCAGTGCTGACGACAGCTGCTCGATCTCTTCGGTCCGCAAAGCAAGGTTCGCTTTGGCTTCTGCGACGACCTCTTCTGATGCGTTCGCAGCGAATTTCGGGTTGCCAAGACGCCCGCGCAAACCGCCAGCTTCTTTCTCGACCTTCGCCAAAGATTTCGAAATACGCGCCTTTTCGGCGTCCACATCGATGATGTCCGCCAATGGCATGCCAAAGGTCGCACCGGGTGCACCGACGCTGATCGCACCTTTTGGCATCGCGTCGAGCACCGTGATCTCGGTGATCCGCGCCATGCGCTGCACCAGATGCAGGTTTGCAGCCAATGCCGCCGCGCCGACTTCATCAATCTGGGTTTGAACAAGCGGCACCTTGTCACCCGCTGGCACGTTCATCTGCGCGCGCGCGGATCGAATGTTATCAATCAACGCGTTGGTCCAGTTCAGTTCTGCGTCGGCCTCAGCATCGATCATGTCCGCACCATAGGTCGGCCAGTCCATATGTGCCAAAAGGGTCGGGCGGTCCTTTAGACCCCAGATTTCTTCGGTCACGAATGGCATGATCGGGTGCAATAAGATCAGGCATTGATCCAGCGCCCACGCATAGGTCGTCTTGGTTTCAGCCGCCGCCGCTGCATCGTCCCCGTCCAAAACAGGCTTGGTGAATTCAAGGTATTTGGAACAGAACGTGTTCCAAACAAAGCTATAAAGCGCCGAGGCCGCATCGTTGAAACGATAGGTGTCCAGCGCGTCATCCACGGCCATGCGTGTCTTCGCGATCTCGCCCTTGATCCATTTGTTCAACGGCAGGGTGGTTTCAGGCGGCGTGTCCGCATGGGGCACTTCAAAAGTGCCTTTGAAATCGCCATAGGTGCCAGCGTTCCAAAGTTTGGTGACAAAATTGCGATACCCTTCGATCCGTTTGGTATCGAGTTTCAGCGCACCACCAAGAGACGCCATTGACGCATTGGTGAAACGCAGGGCGTCTGCGCCGTATTCGTCGATGATATCGAGTGGGTCGATGACGTTGCCCGTGGATTTGGACATCTTCTTGCCCTTGGCATCGCGCACGAGGCCGTGGAGGTAGATGGTGTCAAACGGGATTTGATCGACGACAGCCAGCTGCATCATCATCATCCGCGCGACCCAGAAGAACAGAATGTCCTGACCTGTGATCAGGTCGGAGGTCGGGAAGTATTTGGCGAGTTCTTCGGTGTCCTCGGGCCACCCCAGCGTGCCGATGGGCCAAAGGCCTGAGGAGAACCACGTGTCGAGGACATCGGGATCGCGGGTAAGGGTGATGAATTTTTTGCCCGTTTCAGGGTTCAGGCCCATCTCACCCGACGCTTCACCCGGGGTCTCGGTAAACCGGATTTCTATGTCGCGCCCATAGTTGGCCTTTGCTGCCTGCTTGGCACTTTCTTCGTCAGCGGCACAAATGGGCCGTGCAAGATGGGCCAGATAGTTTCCGTCTTCGTCGATGTTGTTAATCCCATCGCCGTCAGGCCCGTACCAAACGGGAATCCGGTGCCCCCACCACAGCTGGCGGGAGATGCACCAAGGTTCGATATTTTCGAGCCAATGGTAATAGGTTTTCTCGCCCGATTCAGGCAGGATTTTCACCGTGCCGTCTTTGACAGCATCCAGCGCAGGCTTAACAATTTTATCGGTCTCAACGAACCATTGATCCGTCAGAGCAGGTTCGATGACGACCTTTGAGCGGTCGCCAAAGGGCTGCATGATTTTCTTGTTTTCGACGAAGGCGATTTCGCTTTCGATGCCGACGCGCTCTTCAACCTCGAGCGCCTCGAACGAGGGGTTAGGGACCATGACGGCATTGCCTTCATAGGTGATGTCCGCGACGACAGCCTTGCGCGCTTCGAACCGGTCCATGCCGCGGTACTTTTCGGGGACGAGGTTCATGGCAGCAACCATCGTTTCGTCGAACTCTTGCTCGCCGTTGGCGATGGCTTGGGCGACGGCGGCTTCTTCAGCGTAGGGGTTGCCGTCGGCACGCATCGCGCCTTTGGTGTCCATCAGGGCATACATCGGCAGGCCCGCGCGTTTGGCGACCATGTAGTCGTTAAAGTCGTGGGCACCGGTGATTTTCACAGCACCTGAGCCGAAATCCATATCCGGATAGTCATCAGTGATGATCGGGATCATCCGACGGTGTTCTTTGGGACCGACAGGAATTTCGCATAGTTTTCCGACGATTGGCGCGTAGCGTTCATCTTTCGGATTAACCGCAATTGCACCGTCACCCAGCATTGTTTCAGGACGTGTTGTCGCGATTGAAATATAGTTACGCGTTTCGCTAAGTGTTATATTTCCGTCTTCGTCCTTCTCAACGTATTCATAGGTTGCGCCGCCTTCGAGCGGATACTTGAAATGCCACATGTGGCC
>CAYOSK010000115.1:0-9001 GCA_964406585.1 uncultured Octadecabacter sp.
CTCGCACATCTCAAACGGGGTGGAATGCCAGTGACGCATCAAATAACGGATCAAGCCTTCGTCGTTTTGCACCGATTTGGTGCCCTTGCCGTAGCTGACCCGTGCGGCCTGACAGATGGCCGCGTCATCGCCCATATAATCAATCACACGCACAAACCCGTGGTCCAACACGGGCGCGGCTTTGTACAAATGCGCCTCCATCCCCGGGGACACGGCGCGCAATGTCGGCACGGCCGCTGCGCGCAATTCATCAATTTCGGCCTGTTGTTGGGGGGTTACGGGCATTGCTGTGTCCTTCGTTGAGAGAATCCAGTGATTCTGCGGCTGATCAAACCCCTACCATATATGCGCAACACCCTGCGGAAAACCGCCATATCAAGTGGAAATCTGGGCCAGTCTGCGTTGACTTGATGTTCTTGATTAAAGAGTATGCCCCCAACGCATGATCCATGCGAAACGCACTTCGGGACAGACGCCATGAGCAGAATTATCACCGCCCTTCCACTCTTGGCCGTTTTGGCAGGTTGTGACAGCGCAAATCCATTTCAATTGGAAGAAACGTTAGATCCATCAGAAACCGAAGGCGTCGTGGAGGGCGATCCTAACGTCAGCGTGGACAACCGATTTGCCTATGATCCGCAGCAACGTCTGACGATGAATTCCGTAGATGTGGACGACAACGATACGCCCAATGACACCAGCGATGATGTTCTGGTCATCAACAACCTGCCCTTTGATGGGCCCGATGGGCGATATGTTCAGGATACGACACTGGCCAATGGCGCGACGGTCTATCGAAGCCAACAGACCGAAACGACGGGCACGACCCTGACGTATGCGGTGTTTATTCAGTCAGATTTCCTTGAGGCAACGGGGGCTGCATCGGGCCAGTGGATTGATTTCGGCTATGCTGGGGCAAACATCAATCGCGAAAGCTTCAATCTTCCGGGCGGCGTCGGCGAATACATCTATCGCGGAAATTACGCGGCAACGCGTACGTTTTCTGAGCGTGGTGGAATTGAGATCGTGAGTGGGGATGCGTTTTTGCGTCTCGACGTACTTGATTTTGATCCCAGCGGCGAGATTCAGGGTGCGATTGATGGAACGATTTTCAACCGCCAACGCGAGGGTGCGGCCGGTGCCGCGGGCCTTGGTGAATTGCCCCCAATCATTCTCGCTGTGACCAGTTTCAATACCCAAACTGGCGTCTGGGAAGGCGGATCGGCAGGCACATCCGACTTGAACGGCGATGTTCGCGATTCTGGCATCCATGAAGGTTTGATCGCGGGGCCAAATGGTGAAGAAATGGGCGGCTATACGATCGTTACAGGGGCTGCGGATATTCAACGGGTCCAGTACCAAGTGGTGCGTTACCGTTCCACCACGACCATTCCGGTTCTTGATCCGCTGACAGGACAACCCGCATTGGATCCGGTTACCGGCGATCCGATTGTGAACGTCATCGTCGAAACAGGCACATCAAGCGGTTTGGATGACGTTGATCTGCAAGGGCTTCAAAATCTGATAAATGCACGCGGAAATTTGCCTGATTTTCTGCCCGCGACAGGGGTGCCCGCGGGCGCAGAAATTTTGGATGACACAACCCTGTTCCGTGATTTCACAACAGACTACGACGCGCGCGAAATTGGGGTCTTTATCGGAGATCAGGTCGTTCCGACGCCATGACTTTGCGCGCACTGTTACTAAGTGCTTGCCTTTTGTCTGGCGGGCTTGTGCCCGCCGCATGGGCGCAAGATCAGGGCACCCAAACACGGATTAGCATTACCGAAGGGCTGCCGCTGGCCCGACAGCTTCTTCTGGCGGGGCAACCTGATGCCGCACGTCAAATTGCCGAAGCGCTTTTGCGATCAGATCAAAACAACACGCAGGCACATATCCTGTTGGCGCAAGCGCACCTAAGACTTGGAAACCAAGGTGAAGCCCGCCAATCGGCACGGACCGCATGGCGCACCGCCATCGGGGATCGAGATAGATTTGCCGCCGCGTTGACGATGGCTGATGTTTTGGCCGCCGAGGAATCTTATTCCCGTTCGCAATTCTGGATACGCCGCGCGATCCAGACTGCGCCCGGCCCCCAAAGCGAAGCAATAGCAATTGAGGCGTTCCGCCGTGTTCGCCAAGCCAACCCTTTGGCCGTCGAACTCAGTTTCGGGCTGGTGCCATCCAGTAACGTGAATTCAGGCAATTCCAATCGCACCATCAATTTTGCTTTTTTGCCGGATGGGTTTCGAGAAATCCAATGGCTTGTCCCGCCAGATCAACGACCGCTATCAGGGTTGGAAATTTCAGTGCAAACCGATCTACGTTACCGGATTGCACAATCCCAAACATCGCGCACGTCGCTTGAATTCGGAGTGTTTGGGCGCACCTATGTGATGTCAGACAGCGCACGAGAAACCGCGCCCGACGTTACGGGCGAAAGCCTGTCATTTGCGCAAACGTCGTTTGGCGTACTGCATCAATGGGTGCCCGATGGGTCAAGCGACCCCTATTCTGCAAGCCTGACAATAAGCCATGATTGGGCAGGTGGTGCGCCATTCAGAACAGAAGTCAACGGAACGTTGGGACGGCAATTTAGCTATGAAAACAATGACGTAGTGTCGATTTCAGGCGGCGTGCGGTATACGCATGGGTTGTCAAACGATATTGATACGACGACGTATTCATTGAACGGCCGCTGGGCGCGCGAATTGGACAACGACGACGTATTTGGCTTGAATGCCGCGCTGGTCAAAGCAACCTCTACGTCATCGGATTCGGCCTATGACAGCGTCACGCTTGGTCTGAGCTATGATTTTGGCGATATTTTGCCTGGACTTGACCTCGCGGCGCAATATTCAGAACAGTTCCGAGTTTATGAAACATCGGCGTTTGACCCTGCTGGGCGGGATGACCGCGTGTCTTCGCTGCGTTTGGACATTGGATTGCAGGATGTTCAATTCTATGGGTTCGAACCGGTGATGAACATCCAGGCACGCCGCACCGACAGTTCTGTGGCGCGGTTTGACACCGACGGGGTTCAGGTTGGGCTTAATCTTCGATCCAGTTTCTAAGCACTGGCAGCATGTGTTTGCCGTGCTAGGATCAAGATCAACCAGAAGGAGCGGACATGCCACTGAAGTATTTGCACACAATGGTCCGGGTCAAAGACCTCGACGCCTCAATCGCCTTTTATAAACTGCTCGGGATGGTGGAACGCCGTCGATCTGAGTCCGAAGGTGGGCGATTTACGCTTGTCTTTATGTGCCCGCCCGATGCGGCAGATGGGCACAACGACGTGGAGTTGACATACAATTGGGATGGCGATGATGGTTTGCCCTCTGATAGCCGCCATTTTGGACACCTCGCCTATACCTGTGACAATATCTATGACCTTTGTCAGCACCTTATGGACAACGGCGTAACGATCAATCGCCCGCCGCGCGACGGGCATATGGCCTTCGTGCGCAGTCCCGACAATGTATCAATCGAATTGTTGCAACAAGGCGATGCTTTGCCCGCTGCTGAACCTTGGGCGAGCATGGAAAACACCGGACATTGGTAGATATGGTCCGCATTTGGATCATGAGTTTGGTTTTTACGATCGGGGCGCAGGCAGCCGATGCGTGCCGCCTTGCGCTGGTTCTGGCCATGGATGTTTCCAATTCGGTGGATGCGGACGAAGACGCGTTGCAGCGCAGCGGTTTGGCCGCAGCGCTGCGAACCCCTGGTGTCCGGGATGCGTTTTTCGGTTCTGATGATCCGGTGGCGGTCGCGGTTTTTGAATGGTCAGGGCGTCATCATCAGCGTTTGATGCAAGATTGGTTGCTGATTGACAGCCCCGATAAACTGGATCTGTTGGCAGATGCAATCGAGGCGGATCAGCGGTTTTACTATGAATTTCCGACGGCCATTGGGTATGCGTTCGGTTATGCGGCATCTTTACTTGATCGCGCACCGATCTGTTTGGCACAGACGATCGATATCTCGGGGGATGGCGTGAACAATGACGGGTTCGACCCGACCGATGCCTATGCTGCGTTTGATCTGGACGGCGTCACAGTAAATGGTTTGGTCATAGATGTGCCCGAAGACGCGCCATTGCGGGCAGGCAAACCTGACCTTGCGACCTATTATGCGCGCAATGTCATCCAAGGGCCTGCCGCGTTTATTGAGGTCGCTGACGGGTTTTCGGACTTCGCCCGCGCGATGGAGCGCAAACTGATCCGCGAACTGCAAGTCATGATCCTTGGACAATCCAGCACGACGGTGCGGCACGGCGGTTAACCCAGAGTTTTGTCAATAGATGCCGCCACGGCCACAGCGATCTGAGCGCCAGCAGGCTATGCGCTGTTAGTAAATGTATCTGATTTGGTCGGTCCAATAGCGTTCCACCCGGCGCAGGGCCGCGGCAATTTCATCCAGTCGATCCATATCCAAAACGCCTTTGCTTTGAAGGCCTGTTGCATGCCCTTGAAACAAATGCGCCACGACATCGCGCACTGCGCGGCCCTTTTCAGTGAGGCGCACACGAACAGACCGGCGATCAATTTCACACCTTTGATGATGCATATACCCCATATCAACGAGCTTCTTTAAGTTATAGCTGACATTGCTGCCTTGATAGTAACCGCGCGATTTCAGTTCACCGGCGGTGACTTCGTTGTCGCCGATATTGAACAATAACAAGGCCTGAACAGCATTGATTTCCAAAACGCCCACACGTTCGAATTCATCCTTGATCACATCCAACAAAAGCCGATGAAGCCGTTCAACCAGCGTCAGCGCGTCTAGGTATGTCGTCATGAATTCGGCATCAGGACCCGAAGGTGGGCTACCGTTTGCCTTTGGCAGCGAATGCAGGCTCATATCGTTCTCCGTGGAAAAACATCTAAGACCCGCATGCCATGTTAAGGGCAAACAATCCGTTAAATCCGGAGGGAAACAATGAGGCTAAATTTACTTAAAAATTTAGGGTTTCGTGACACCGACGGCGACGTCCCGGATCATATCCATAATCGCGCGATAGGGTTCGGGCTCGCCAACTTGTCCGGTAACCCATTGATATAAGTCGTGATCATTCTCAGACAGCAAGGCATCGTAGGTCTGCAGTTGCGTTTCATCCAAGGCCTCAAGGTGGGCATCTGAAAAGGCCATCAGGATCAAATCCATTTCTTTGATACCGCGCCGAATAGATCGCATGTACAACCGCTTGCGCATTGTTTGAATGGCTTCCGTCATGATTTCATCATCCCTCGCAGGCGTTTTTCGATCTGGGCAAGTTGATCGTTAGATCGTGCGATCTGCGCCCGTGTCGTGCGCAAATCAACCAAAAGCGCTGCTAGATCCGCGGACACCGGTTCTTCTTCGTCAGGTGCGGCGACGCCCTCGCCTTCGCCTGTTAACAACCAACTTAAAGACACACCCAGCACACCTGCAAAGATGCTCAGTCGTTGCGCACGTGGTTCACTCAGGTCGTCTTCCCAATTGCGCAACGTGGATGTCTTGATCCCCATCTTCTGCGCCAGTTCTTTTTGTGTCAGCCCCGCAGCATCGCGCGCGGCGGCCAAACGATCACCGAACGTCGCCGTTTCTTCGCCATACCAGCTGTCTTGCTGTGTCTCATCGATCATGAATATGCCTCGTTTGTGCGGTTGCCAGTGGTTCGTGCGGCCCATATGACATGACTATCACCTGCATGCCACCGGAGGCTTATCATGTCCTTTCTGTCCAAGACGCTCGATCGTGTAAAACCGTCACCGACAATCGCCGTGACAACGAAGGCCCAGGAGTTAAAGGCCGCGGGCCGCGATGTGATTGGCCTTGGCGCGGGCGAACCTGATTTTGACACACCAGAACATATCAAGGCTGCGGGTATTGCCGCGATCACTGAAGGCAAAACGAAATACACCGCTGTGGATGGCATCCCCGAACTGAAAAAGGCGATTTGCTCGAAATTCGCACGCGACAACAATCTGACCTATACGCCCGATCAAGTCACAGTCGGTACAGGTGGCAAACAGGTTCTGTACAACGCATTTATGGCGACGTTGAACGCAGGGGACGAGGTTATCATCCCCGCGCCGTATTGGGTTAGCTATCCTGATATGGTGCTCCTCGCGGGGGGGGAACCTGTCTTCATTGAGGCACCTTTAGAAACAGGGTTCAAAATTACCGCTGATCAGCTTGAGGCGGCGATTACACCCAAGACCAAATGGTTTTTGTTCAATTCACCTTCAAACCCCACGGGCGCCGGGTACAGCCACGATGAACTGAAGGCGTTAACAGACGTCTTGGTGCGCCACCCCCACGTATGGGTTTTAACAGATGATATGTATGAACACCTCGCCTATGGCGATTTCAAATTCGCGACGCCTGCACAGGTCGAACCGCAGCTTATTGACCGCACTTTGACCATGAACGGCGTGTCCAAAGCTTATGCAATGACCGGCTGGCGCATTGGATATGCAGCAGGTCCAAAGGCGCTTATTGGTGCAATGCGAAAGGTGCAAAGCCAATCGACATCCAACCCCTGTTCCGTCAGCCAATGGGCCGCAGTAGAGGCGCTAAACGGAACGCAGGATTTCATCGCTCCGAACAATGAAATGTTCGTCCGGCGCCGCGATCTGGTTGTGTCCATGTTGAACGACGCCGAAGGGATCGTTTGCCCAACGCCCGAAGGCGCGTTCTATGTCTACCCGAATATCAACGGCTGTATCGGCAAAACCACCGCCGCAGGTACAAAGATCTCAAATGATGAAGACTTCGCGACCGCGCTTCTTGAAGAAACCGGCGTTGCTGTGGTGTTTGGTGCTGCCTTCGGCCTAAGCCCAAATTTCCGTGTCAGCTACGCGACATCTGATGACGCCCTGCGCGAGGCCTGCAGCCGAATTCAAGGATTTTGTGCAACGCTCACGTAGCCCTAGCGGCGCGGGAAACAGGCTGCTAGACTGTTAACATTCAAGCAACGCTGGGTGACACCATGGGTGCCGATCTTCCTGACTATTATTTTCGCGTACGTGAAAATGGCGCTGCGGTGTTCCGTGTGGACACCGAAAATCGTCAACGTCGCATAGAGATGGACCAGATAGCGGTCATCAATATCAAGAACGGCGAAGTTAAACCCCATGGGGATCGCGTGTTGTCGCCCGAAGACATAGGCGAGATTGAACACTGGATGGCAGAGCGCGCTGCGCTTTTGGCCCAGCGGGATATCGACGACATTCACCGTGCGGTGGACTACCTCAACATTACGACCCAGTGGGTGCAATCCAAGGCAAACGATGATCAGCTAGAGGGGATTACAGATGATCTTTTGCTGGCGATGCACGATCTGCGCAGTGTTCTTGTACGCAAAAAGGCCGATCGTTTGCTAAAAGGGCAAGACGCCGCAGAATAGCGCCGCCGATTTTGGTTACAAAACCGGCCCCCCGCCCGCCGCAGGCGCAGGGTTTGGTGTGATAAACACCGATCGCCCCCAAAACCGCGCAGACAGCAGGACAGCCGCAACACCAAGCCCCACGGTCAAGCCCAACCACAACCCCACGGCCCCCCACCCCAACGGGAAGGCCATGATGTAGCTGGCCGGAATACCGATCACCCAATAGCTTAGGCATGCCAACCACATTGGTACCCTTGTGTCCTGCACCCCGCGCAATACGGACAACGCGACAATCTGCGCGGCATCCACAAACTGAAACAATGCAGACAACATCAGCAGCACGATACCAAGCGCCAAAACCGCATCGCGGGCGGGATCGTTGGGATCAATAAACAGCCCGACCAGAACGCCGGGCATCGCCAGATAAATCGCAACCACGATCACACCAAAGCTTAGCGAAACACCATAAGCCGTCCAGGCTCCACGTCGCAGGGCAACCCCATCCCGCGCGCCAAACTGGCGACTGGCGCGAATTGTGGCGGCTTCGCACATGCCCACATGAAACATGAACATAAACGCCGTCAATTGCAGTGCGATCCCGTGGGCCGCCAATTCGATTTCACCGATCCAGCCCATCATAACCGATGACCCAACAAACAACCCGCCTTCTGCGAAAGATGTAAGGCCAATTGGCAAACCGAGGCGGAACACCTGCCCCAGTGCTTCGTTGTCGGATTTCCAGATGCGGCGGAACAGCGTGGCTTGCGGGTTCTTTGCCTGTGCATACACCATCAAGGCCACCATCTGGATGATCTGGATCACGACAGATGCAACCGCCGCCCCTGCAATTCCCAGCTCTGGGGCGCCCAAATTACCGAAGATCAGCATGTAATTGACCAACCCATTGGCCACCAAGGCCACAAGTGTGATCCAAAGTTGAACAGCCGTCAGTTCCAACGCGCCTAGGTAGGAACGCATCACCTGCGCACCCATCGCCGGAAACATGCCCAAAACCGCAATGCGGAGATAAAGCCCGCCTTGTTCGGCAACGTTGGGCTCTTGCCCAATCGCGCGCAAAAACGTTTCGGCATACATAAACGGCACGATCAGCAGCACGGCGTAGATCGCAGAGAGCCACAATGCCATGCGCGTCACCCGCCGCGCTCGGGTTTCGTCGCCCTGTTCGACAGCCTCTGCGACCAAAGGCGTGACAGCACGCCCAAATCCGGCCCCAATAATAAACGTCACAAACCAAAGCCCCGCAGCCACAGTTGCCGCCGCCAAGGATGTGACAGAATACCAGCCCAACATGATCGTGTCAGTCATGTGAATCGAAAAACCGGCCACGTTTGCGCCCACCAATGGCAAGCCCAACTTTAACAAGCGATGGGTATGGGTCTTGTAAGACTGTTGGGATGATTTTAGCTCGGACATGCACCAGCCTTAGGCGCAAATAGGACGTCGGTCTAGCAATGTGATGTGGTGGGCTTGTTTACTGGATCGCGCGCTTCACCTTAGTGGCGATACAATGAACGGGCCAGAAGGTCACTCCGAGGTAGCATGTTTGACAGTTTGATCGCCGATACACAGGGTTTTTTGCATAAGCTTCGCGACAACAAC
>CAYOSK010000116.1:0-8669 GCA_964406585.1 uncultured Octadecabacter sp.
GCTGAAAATCGACGATGTTGTTGGCGCGATCCCTGTTCACCTTTTTGCAGGTATCTGGGGTACAATCGCCGTGGTGTTCTACACACCTGAAACAAGCCTCGTGACACAAATCACTGCGATCATTGCCTACGGTGTCTTCACCTTCGTCGCGGCTGGTGTGGTCTGGTTCATCCTTAAGGCAGTCATGGGTATCCGTGTCTCCGAGGAAGCAGAGATCAACGGTCTTGATAAAGCAGAGCTGGGTATGGAAGCCTACCCTGACTTCACAAAAGGCTAAGTCCTCCCTGAGACATAAGCCGAACAAAGAAGGCCCCGCTGGAAACAGCGGGGCCTTTTTATGTTGATCGCAGGGGTATTGGATAGATACCCCCCTATTTCCGATGGAGCGTTAGACGCCCGCGTCGATGATGGCCTGTGCCAGTACGGGAATTGTCTTTTCGTTGAGTCCGGCGATGTTCATACGACTGTCGCCCACCATATAAATCCCGTGATCCGCGCGCAGTGTCTCGACCTTGTCCGGCGTTGTCCCAAGGCGGCTAAACATCCCGCGATGTTCGGCCAGAAAATCAAACCGGTCCGAATTGGACAAACGCCGCAATTCCGACGCCAATTGCGCGCGCAGCTTCAACATCCCAAGGCGCGTATCCTCAAGCTCAGCTTCCCAATCAGCGCGCAATTCTGGGTCCGTCAAAATCATCGTCACAACCCGCGCGCCATGATCCGGCGGAAAACTGAAATTCTGACGGTTCAAGAACGACATGTTCTGCTGCGTCAGATCCCGTTCTTTTGTGTCCTTGGTAACGGCCATCAAAATGCCTGTCCGTTCGCGGTAGATACCGAAGTTCTTAGAACAAGATGCCGCAATCAGCACATTGTCAAAACCAGCAGCGACCATCCGTGTCGCAGCGCCGTCTGCATCCAACCCGTCGCCAAAACCTTGGTATGCGATGTCCACGAACGGGATCGCCCCTTTGTTGCGCAACAGATCAAGCAGGCCTTTCCACTGGGGCAGGGTCAGGTTCGCCCCCGTTGGATTGTGACAACACCCGTGCAGTAGCACTACATCGCCCGGCAAAACTGCGCCCAGATCGGTTAACATTCCGACATAGTCGACATTGCGGGTTTCGCTATCAAAGTAGCGGTAGGTTCCCATTTTCATGCCAAGGTATTTGATAATGGACGGATGGTTCGGCCATGTTGGGTCAGACAGCCAAACGCGCGCGCCCGGCGCAGCAAGTTTGATCAACTCAAGCGCTTGGCGGATCGCACCTGTGCCGCCCGGGGTCGCCACGGCCGCAATCCGATCCCGCGCGACAGCGCCGTCCAGCACCAGATCAATCATTGCGTCCGAGAATGCCGGATCGCCGGCAAGCCCTGTGTAGGCCTTTGTCTTTTGATCCTTGATCAAGCGCTTTTCCGCCGCCTTAACGGCGCGCATGACCGGGGTGTTGCCTGATGCATCCTTATACACGCCAACACCCAAATCGACTTTGGTGTCGCGAGGATCTTCTTTGAAGGCGGCCACCAGGGCCAAAATTTTGTCTTTAGGTTGTTCGTTAAGATGTGAAAACATCAGGCCTCTCCGGTTGCGATTGGCAGGTCATGGAAGGTGCCCCATTCGGTCCAGCTTCCGTCGTAAACAGCGTGATCTGTCTTGCCCAAACGTTCCATGGCAAGCGCGAGGATGCAGGCCGTCACGCCCGATCCGCACGACAGGATCGCAGGTTTGGCCAAATCGACGCCAGCTTTGCGGAAAATTTCGGCCAAGACTTCGGCGGATTTCAGGGTGCCGTCGGGGTTCAGCAGATCACGGTAAAAGACGTTACGCGCATTGGGGATATGGCCTGATCGCAGACCTTCGCGAGGTTCGGGCGCTGTGCCTGCAAACCGCGCAGGCGCGCGGGCATCTACAATGACATAGTCGCCCAGCTTGGACGCCGCTGCGACCTGCGTGACATCTTTTACCATTTGGTTCTGCCGCGTCACGGTCATATGGCGGTCGCGTACCAGTGGCGGCAAATCCTCAACCGGGCGACCCTCTGCTTGCCATTTGGGGAATCCACCATCAAGAACCGCAATGTCTGTCTTGCCCATAAGCCGAAATAGCCACCACACCCGCGCGGCGCTGAATAATCCAAGGCCATCATACACAACGATTTGGTGCCCATCCCCAATCCCCATTTTGCGCATCCGGCTCATGAACTTTTCAACAGGCGGCACCATGTGGGGCAGTTCTGATCGATGATCGCTAATGTCGTCTATGTCAAAAAACCGCGCGCCAGGAATGTGGCCTGTTTTGAACTCGGCCTTTGCATCACGTCCCGCATCCGGCATGAACCATGTCGCATCGATGATCCGCAAATCAGGATCCTTCAGATGCGCAGCAAGCCAATCGGTTGAAACAAGTATTTTGGGATCATCAGCCATGGGAAAATCCTACGCGTTATAAGATGTGTTTTCCCTAACGCCCGCCCTGCTTTAGCGCAAGGTAGCATGAAAAAGGAGGGCGTCGCGGCACTGCGCAACACCCCCCAGAACTCGTTACAAAATACTGATTACGACTTGGACATCATGTTCTTGATGACACCGCCGATGCCGCCCAACGCCGCACCACCTGCGCCGCCGCCGGCAATGCCCGACACGAGCGTGCCAATGTCAAAGTTAGACACAGCCTCTGCCGCATCTGCGCCTGACGCCGCATCCATGCCAACTGCGCCAAGGATAGATCCTGCGCCGAGGCCGCCCGCTGCGCCCAGAATTGTGTTCATCATGCCGCCGCCGTTCAACGCACCTGCAACACGACCGATGATGTTGCCGCCAGCCGCGCCAGACAGCGCGGGGATCAGCAATCCAAGAATCATTTCCATAGTTCCCATTCCTTCCTATTGGCAGGTGTCTATTCAAATCCGCACGGTCCAACCCGCCACGCCGCACGGTGTGCAAAGGTTAACAGAACTCGGGCGCCATTCAACAGTGGGAGGAAGCAAAGGAATTTCCCCGCAAAGCCAGCCCTAGTCGCCGTGGCGCAACAGTCGGGCCTTTTGGCGTCCCCAATCGCGCTTTGCTTCGGTTGCGCGTTTGTCTTGTTTCTGCTTGCCTTTGGCGATGGCGATTTTGATTTTCACGCGGCCCTTGTGGTTGAAATACATAACCAACGGCACCAGCGTCATGCCTTCGCGTGATGTCGCATTCCACATCCGCACAATTTCACGTTTAGACGCGAGCATTTTGCGGCGCGCGCGTTCTTGGTGCGGAAACATCGCTTGTTGGTATGGCGCGATGTAACTGTTTACTAACCACAGTTCGCCATCGTCGACCGTCGCATAGCTGTCTGCGATGTTGGATTGGCCCGTGCGCAGGGATTTCACCTCAGATCCCGTCAGGATGATCCCGCATTCCACATCGCTTTCGATCGCGTAATCATAACGCGCCCGCCGGTTTTCGGCGATGACTTTGTAATTCGGGTTTTCGGGTTTCTTGGCCATAACGCTTCGCAGATAAGGGATGGCAGGCGCTGCCACAACCCGTAGGGTGCTGTTGCAACATATCAAAGGCCAAACATGCGCCCGATCATCAACAATCAAACTGCCCGCCGGATGTTTCTGGATCGCCATATGCTTCTGGGGGGGCGGTCGGGACCCGGAAAGGGCGATGATCTGCAATCCGTGATCGATCACTTGGGCTTCGTGCAAGTGGACAGTGTAAACACCTTGGCCCGCGCCCATGATCTGATCCTTTGGTCACGCCGACAGCAATATCGCGCACCAAACCTCCCCAAGCTGATGAAAACCCGCGGAGCGTTTGAACACTGGACTCATGATGCGTCGGTAATCTCGATGCAGAACTTCGCAATGTGGCGGCACAAATTTGCCAAGGACAAATCCTTTATGGATCGTCGCTGGGACGCGTGGCGCCGTGATGGGTTTCGCGAACAATTGGATGCTGTATTGGCTCAGATTCAACACGACGGCGGCTGCACGTCCATGGATGTCGGCAAAGACGAGGCCAAGGGTTCGGGCGGCTGGTGGGATTGGCATCCGTCCAAGACCGCATTGGAATACCTTTGGCGTTCGGGTGATTTGTCGGTGTGTCATCGCACCGGATTTCGCAAAGTTTATGATCTGACAGAACGGGTAATTCCACCTGAACATCTTAATGCGCGTGTTAGCGAACACGATATGATCGATTGGGCCTGTACATCGGCGCTGGCTCGTTTGGGTTTTGCCACGGCGGGCGAACTGGCTGCATTCTACGACATCATCACACCGGCGCAGGCCAAGGAATGGTGCGCGTCAGCCCTGAAAGACCAAACTATTTTCGAAGCAGACGTTGAATCGCACGATGGATCACTGCGTCGTTCGTTCATTTTGGCAAATGCAAATCTAAATCCGGAGTGTGAACCAAATGCGCGCGTTCGTCTGCTGTCTCCGTTTGATCCGGCGCTGCGCGATCGTAAACGCGCTGAACGTCTGTTCGGCTTTCATTATCGCATCGAAATTTTCGTCCCGGCGCCCAAGCGCAAATATGGGTATTACGTGTTCCCGGTGATGCAAGGGGATCGCCTCATTGGGCGGATTGATGCAAAACGAGACGGCGACACCACGGTTGTCAGCGCGTTTTGGCCCGAACATGGCGTTCGAATGGGCAAGGCGCGCATGAAGGCCCTGCAGTCCGAGATTGAGCGCGCTGCAGCGTTCGTAAAAAGCACTGAAATTCGATGGGAGCAGGACTGGATCAAATAGATCTTGAACGTCGTTCAAAAATGTGCGACTAGAATATGAACATTGTTCAAATTGCCTTGGAGAATCTATATGACCCACGTTGTCCAAACAGACGCCCTTATCCAAGAAGGTGTCTTGACCGTTGAACAGGGCGCGATCATTGCCCAACGATCGCGGCAGGTGATGGTGTCGCTCGTGATCAATTCTGTTTTGTGTTTAGGGATTATCGCCGCTGCGATCGGTTTTGTGTTGTGGCTTGGTGATGCGTTCGCCGTGGCTGTTGTCGGGGGGCTGTTTTTGGCCATTGGCAGCTACACGTTGCTGAAAGCCAATGAACTTTACCGCATGTTTGGTAATGCCGCTGCATTGATTGGGGCTGGTATGCTTGCGTTCGGCGGCATGGTTGATCTTGTTGAAAAGCTTGGCGGAATCACGGGCGGCGTTTACCTGATTATGTTGGGGGCCTTGGCGACACTGATCAGCACCTATACTTTCTTGCGCGCGCCAAATCACGCAAGGTTTCTAACCGGCAGCTTAACCCTTCTTGGGGCAGCCGTTCACGTCGGCGGCGTCTACATTTGGGGCGACGCGTTTGACTTGTCGGGTCTGCCCGTATTCCTAATCCACGGCTACGTTGCGGCAGTGCTGATCGGTTTGGGCATGCTGGTCGATGTGCGTTTTGTGACGGCCCTTGCAATGGTCCCGTTCGCTCAGATGCTCGAAACCGGCACGTTTTATTGGTCGGCCATGTATGCATTCTATAGCCCGGAAACCACTCTCAGCATTCTGCAACTTAGCATCGCTATGGCGGTCTGTATCCTGCTGGCTTCTGTTTTGACTGAACGATACCGCCGTCATTCCCATATGTTTGCAATCATGGCGTTCATCGTGGCGAACCTGTGTTTTCTCGTTGGGTCGTTGTGGGGTGATGTTGTTGGCAGCCATATCTGGGGGCCGGGATCATCCAGCTGGCGCTATGACGGAAGCTATGAAGAATACATTGCCGCACGCGACGCGTTTGAGGCCAAGACGCTCGTAATTTCGGAACATGTCTATTCGATTGTCTGGGCTTTGGTGTTGTGTGCAGCGGCGTTCTGGTCGGCGCGCACAAACCGGCGCGGTATTTTTAATGCGGCAATGACGTTTGGTTGCATTCATGCCTACACCCAAATGTTTGAAACATTCTCTGACGAACCGCTGGCTTATGTGATCGGGGGGTTGGCAGCGATTCCACTGGCGTGGGGGCTTTGGCGGCTGAATGCCATGTTCGAGGCCCGCAACGCGGTGGCATGAACCACCACAATCGGGCGGAGGGATGCCCCCGCCCGTCTGGCCTCGAATTAGAAAAACATGATCGTTAGTTCAGCAGACCCGCATGCACCATCGCGGCGCGCATCTTGTCTTTGGTGCTGTCTTCAAGCCCGGTCAGAGGCGAGCGCACTTCATCCGAACACAGGCCCAGAAGCGACATGCCGTATTTCGCGCCGACCAGCCCGGGTTCAGTAAAGATCGCTTTATGCAGTGGCATGAGGCGGTCGTTGATGGACAGTGCTGTCGTATAGTCACCGGCCAGCGTGGCTTCTTGCATTTGAGCGCAGAGCGCTGGTGCCACATTTGCCGTCACAGAAATACAGCCGACGCCGCCTTGGGCGTTGAACCCAATCGCTGTGGGGTCTTCGCCGGACAGCTGAACAAAATCTGTACCGCAGCTCAGCCGTTGGTTCGGCACCCGTGCCAGATCACCTGTTGCGTCTTTCACACCGAGGATCATGTCGTGCTTGGCCAATTCGCCCATGGTTTCGGGGGACATATCAACCACCGAACGGCCTGGAATATTGTAGATTACAATCGGAAGGCCACACTCCGCCGCGGCGGTGAAATGCGCGATCAAGCCGCGTTGCGTTGGCTTGTTGTAATAAGGCGTTACGACAAGCGCTGCATCTGCACCGGCCGCTTTTGCAGCCTGGACCAACCGCACGGTTTCAGCGGTATTGTTGGACCCGGCACCTGCCACAACAGGAATGCGGCCGTCCGCAGCGGTGACCACGGTTTCAACAACCAGATCATGTTCGGCATGGCTAAGCGTGGGGGATTCACCAGTTGTGCCGACGGGCACCAACCCATGGCTACCCTGATCCACATGCCATTCGACAAGTTTTTTCAACGTATCGAGATCCAGCTGGCCGTTCGTGAACGGCGTGACAAGAGCAGGCAAAGACCCTGTGATCATGATACGCATCCTTATTAGGGGGCCACCATTGGCCCGTTGATATGCCGCTCCTTAGTGGGGTTTTCCGCCTTTGCCAAGTTTGTGAGTTGCGTAAATCACCTGAAACCATACCTATGTATCCCAAAGACATTGGGGTCACAAAGGCAACGCATGATACTTCGGCAACGGTCCATCATAGCAACAGGCATTGCAGTATGTCTGTGGGTGGCGCCTGTTTGGGCGCAAACGCTGCCTGCCGATGTGGTTGATCCGGCCTTTCGCGAGGCGGTGCAAGCGCTAGAAAATGGCGATGCGACCACTGCACAAGACGTCGTCGCAGACGCCGATCTTTTGACGCGCGATTTGCTGCGTTGGATGCAATACCGCGACGGAATTGGATCGTTTGATGAAATGGCAGCGTTCCTGCCCGCGCGCGCCGATTGGCCCGGTCTGAGCCGTATTCGGGCCAATGCAGAAGAACAGATGGCAGAAACAAGACCCGCAAATGTGCTGGCGTTCTTTGATAAGGCTGATGTCGAAACAGGGCGGGGGGCGGTCGCCTACGCCAACGCTTTGATCGCGATGAACCGCCGCGATCAAGCCGAGGCGATGCTGATCGACGTCTGGACCAGCGATGCCCTAAGCGACGAAAGCCACCAAGCCATTTTGGACGCCTATCCAGATATCATTGCACCGTATCATTCCACGCGTGCGGATATGCTGTTGTGGCGCTGGCGCACGTCTGATGCCAACAATGTGCTGCCTTTGTTGCCATCAGACCAAGCGGCACTCACCAGCGCTCGTATCGCTATTATAACCCGCGCCGATGATGTCACTCAACGAATCGAACGTGTGCCAGGAGGCCTGCGAGACAACGCCGGATTACAGTATGATCGGTTCAACTGGTTCGCAGACCGTGGCGACTGGACCCAAGCTTCGGCGATATTACTGGATCGTTCGTCTTCAGCCGATGCGCTGGGCGTGCCTTGGCGTTGGGGGTCATGGCGGCGAATTCTTGCGCGTTGGCAGATGCGCGAAGGCAATGTGGATCGCGCCTATGAGTTGGCGTCGCAGCATTTCATAGCAGCCGATCAGTCGAACTATTCTGATTTGGAATGGCTGTCAGGGTACCTCGCCCTGACGTACCAAAAAGACTATGCACGTGCACTGCAACATTTCAAAAACTTCGATGCGTCAGTGTCATCACCAATATCCAAAGGCCGCGCGGGATACTGGCTGGGCCGCGCCCACGAAGGATTGGGCAACGCCGAAGCCGCGATTACGTCGTTTCAGGCCGGTGCCCAACACCAAACGTCATTCTACGGATTGTTGTCCGCTGAAAAACTCGGCCTGACCCTAAACCCCGACCTGATTGGTGCCGAAAACTTTGGGGATTGGCGTACAAGCCCGGTGATCCGTAACGACATGGTACGCGCTGGCCTTGCATTGCTGGATGTCGGTGAACGCGGGTTGGCCGTTCTGTTCTTTCGTGATGCCGCCGCTGATATGTCCCGACAAGAAATCGGACAACTCGGCGCCATGTTCATGGATATTGGCGAACCGTTCTATGCAATCTTGATCGCGAAAACCGCCGTACGCGGGGACGTTCTGGTGCAAGATGTCTATTTCCCGATTCATCCTATGGTCAATCTCAACCTGCCGGTGGATCCGGCTCTTGCGTTGTCTGTCGCACGTCAGGAATCCGAATTTCGCACAGATGCAGGCAGCAGCGTTGGTGC
>CAYOSK010000117.1:0-8642 GCA_964406585.1 uncultured Octadecabacter sp.
CACCGCGCTTTGACAGATCATTAATGCGCACAGGTGTCGCGAACCGGAATCCGTTAAGCTTCAATTCGTTACCATCAATGCGCACGCCTTTGCGCCATTGATCGCCCTTCATTACGGATGCGTATTGCTGGCCATAATCGCGAAACCGATCGTTGCTGATCGCAAATGACATCGGCAGATGTTTGAGCGTTGATAGGATATAACGGTCTGCCTGTTCGCCGCTTGGCACGACGTAAACTTCATCCGTGTTCAGATCAAAAAGACGCAGCAACACAGCGCGGTCGTGGCGTTTGTGGCCATCAAAATCGCCAAATTCCATAAGACGGTAAAAGATGTTGGCATCAAAAAAACACACCACTCGGTATCCTTCACGCCTCAGCTGTGCGGTGGTTCGCCCGATGACATGCCCGCTCAAATCATTGTCCACCCCGAAATGGTACAGGTTGCTGCCGTCCAATACTGTCGTCTTCTGATCTAACCGCAGTGCGGCCATAAAACCCGCATCGTCTCCTGTCAGCAAAAAATGTGCCGTGCCGCGGGGCGCGGTGAGGAGCGCGACAGCCCTGATTATGATCAGGGCTGCGATTGCGCCGAGCAATCGAAGGTCCAGTGCGGGCCAAATCAACACGGACCAACCGATCAGGGTTGCAATGACTATCAACGCACCCCGGCTCAATACACGCCGCAATCGCCCACTGGATGTTTTGGCAGGGCGCAAAACATCGCTCAGCGTTTGTAGATCGCTCATGCGTAAGCCGCATCCACGATAAACTCGACCTTCAGTTCAGCGCGGGCCAGTTTCGCTTCGCCGCAGGCGCGGGCGGGGGCGTGGCCTTCGGGCACCCAAGCGTTCCAAACCTCGTTCAGGCCCGCGAAATCCGCTTCAATATCCGCCAGCCAGATCGTGACCCGCAACATCTGTTCGCGCGATGATCCTGCCTGCACCAAAAGCGCGTCGATCTTATCAAGGCAGATTTGCACCTGTTCTTGAATGGTGTCCCCTTCGGCGACTTGGCCCGTTAGATACGCGACGCCATTGTGTTTCACGATTTTGCTGGACCGTGTGCCTGTATCAATACGCTCAATCAATGCCATTTCTCCTTTTCACACACGCTTAACGTGCTGCCCCCTAGCACCGCAAGCGCACAAACCTTATGTGTTCATCAACAAAAGGACCAAAGATGCCCGCACCCAACCAAGCCGCCCTTGATTTTCTGCTTACCCGTCGATCCCGCCCGGCGAAAACACTAAAGACGCCCGTGCCAGATCGCGCGGCGCTGGATATTCTTTTGCAGGCGGCGGCACGCACGCCCGATCACGGAAAATTGGAACCGTGGCGGTTTATAGTGCTGGAAAAGGCTGCCTTGTCGCGGCTGGCCGGGATGATCCCAGCGCGCGCGGCGGCGCTGAACATTGAGCAAGACAAAATCGTCAAAGCCGTGGCGCAGTTCGCCAACGCGGATTTGGCAGTTGTGGTTGTGGACAGCCCCGTTGCATCCGACAAAGTCCCGCAGATCGAACAGACCTATTCTGCAGGGGCAGTCTGTTTGTCGTTGCTAAACGCGGCACTGGCCGCAGGATGGGGGGCCAATTGGTTGTCCGGCTGGGCCTCCCATGATCCGGTGTTCTGTCGCGACGGACTGGGGCTGGCGGACGGTGAACGCATCGCCGGCCTGATCCACATTGGCACCGAAACAAACCCGCCCCCCGAACGCCCGCGCCCGGACATGGCCCAAAAGGTCACTTGGGTCTCCTCGTGATCCTAACCGATTTCTTCAAGGCGCTCGCGCAGATGGATGACCGCGCATTTCGCCGCGTGTTGTTCTTGGGCCTTGGGCTAACCGTTGCGCTGTTGGTCGGGATTTACGCGGCTTGGTTGTGGGTTGTTCAAACCTTTGCCAATGGCCCACTGACGTTGCCGTTTGTGGGTGAAATCACATGGGTGGGCAATTTGCTGGGCTGGGGCGGGCTCGGCGTTATTATTTTGATGTCGATCTTTCTGATGATCCCCGTGGCTTCTGCGATCACGTCGTTCTTTCTCGAAGATGTGGCAGACGCCGTCGAAGCCAAACACCACCCCAACCTGATGCCTGCGCCCAAGGTCCCAATGGCCGATGCCGTCATCGACACGTTAACCTTCTTCGGGGTGCTAATAGTCGCGAATATTTTGGCGTTCTTTGCCTACGGAATGCTGCCGTTCTTGTCGGTACCGATCTTTTACGCGTTGAACGGGTACCTGTTGGGGCGGGAATATTTCACAGTTGCTGCGATGCGCCGCGAAGGGCGCGCGGGCGCCAAACAGATGCGGCGCGACAATCGGGGCGAAATTTGGATGGCAGGTGTTTTAATGGCAATCCCCCTGACATTCCCGATTGTGAACCTGTTTATCCCGATCCTAGGCGCGGCGACATTCACCCATTTATACCACCGAATTGCCGCGCGGGATTAGTTGCTGATCGACGTCGGCGTGGACATGCGATCAAACCAATCCAAATCGCGCACCGTGATCCAACCAGACAGGATCACACCCGCCAAAACCGCCCAGATCGGGATCGCCCAATAGGTCGTGATCCGCGCCTTGCGCGCAACAACATTGCCTGCTGGTGCTGATTTATGGGTCCCCGGGACAACATCACCAACATCGCCCTGCGTTTCCATCCGCAACGGCAAAACAACAAAGAATGTCATGAACCACACGACCGCGAACAACACGATGGCAGATGTAATTCCCATGATCTAAGCCCTTTCAATTGGCTGTATTTGGTCACGCAGACCGCACGTTATTCAACAAACTATGCCGATTTCACACTTGTTCCAGTTCAATCAGGCAGCCGTTGAAATCCTTGGGGTGCAAAAACAACACTGGCTTGCCGTGCGCACCGATCTTTGGATCGCCCGTTCCCAGCACGCGCGCCCCTTCACCGCGAAGCTTGTCGCGCGCTGCCAAAATATCGTCCACCTCGTAACAGATATGATGAATGCCGCCCGATGGGTTCTTTTCCAGAAACCCAGCAATCGGGCTGTCTTCGCCAAGAGGGTACAGGAATTCGATCTTGGTGTTGGGCAATTCGACAAACACCACCGTCACCCCATGATCGGGTTCATCCTGCGGCTGGCCAACCGTGGCACCAAGGGCGCCGCGATACTGCGCACAGGCTGCATCTAAGTCTGGCACAGCGATAGCCACGTGGTTCAATCGTCCGATCATATCTTGTCCTTTCAGTCGCGTTCCCGCGCCTTATTCAACATGGCCCTGCCAAGCGCAATAACCACAGAGTCGCAGGGTTTCGAGGTTTCGTTAACTCTAGATTCACACTGAACTTGTCTACTCAGGGCGAAGCAGCCACTGGATCGGGAACCTTATGGAAAATTTGGACGACTTTATGCAGACACGGCCACCAACATCGGCGCGTCCGCTTTTGGGATTGACCGTTTTGGTCGTCGAAGACAGCCGTTTTGCATCCGAAGCGATGCGATTGTTATGCCTGCGCTCTGGCGCACGGATCAGGCGTGCGGACAGCCTATTTCACGCCAATCGCCATCTGGCCGTTTACCGGCCTTCGGTTGTGATCGTTGATATCGGGTTGCCTGATGGGTCAGGGGTTGATCTGATCCGCGATCTTGCCGCTGCCAATCCGCGGGTCGAAGTGCTTTTGGGCACCTCGGGCGATCCAGACGGTGATGCGAAATCAATGCAGGCGGGGGCGGATGGGTTCCTTCCCAAACCTTTGTCCAGCATCGGTTATTTCCAATCTCGCATTCTCGAACACCTCCCCGTTGATCGCCAGCCCAAAGGTATGCGCGTTTTGTCAGATGACACCGTTGTCCCAGACGAAGTGGCCCTGCGCGATGATCTTGCCGTGGCGGCAATGGCGCTTGAAGACACCTCCGATGACCGCACCCTGCGCTATATGACCCAGTTTCTTGGCGGCTTGGCGCGCAGCGTAAATGACACGCCGCTGGAACAAGAAATGGAAACCTTGGCGTCCTTGCAATCAAACGGCGTTGCGGTGCAATCCCAGGTGGCCCGCATCGCTGCGATGGTGCAAGACAGGCTCGCCCGAACCGAGGCAATCTAATCATCCGTTTGGTCAGGATCCCCCGCGACCCTGTGCGGCGCGGTCAAACTGCGCAGGGATTGGCGTTGCTGGGCGTCTCGGGTGAAATTCTCGGGCGACAACCAGGCGCGAAACGCCGCGTCCAAATCGGGCCACTGCGCATCCGTCATCGCGAACCACGCCGTGTCGCGATTGCGCCCTTTGACGATCATATGCTGGCGGAAAATACCTTCATAAGAAAACCCAAACCGTTGGGCTGCACGGCGCGACGGGCGGTTCAACGCGTTGCATTTCCATTCATACCGCCGATAGCCCAGCGCGAAGGCCTCTTGCATCATCAAATACATGGCCTCTGTCGCGGCACAGGTCTGTTGCAACGCGGGCGAAAGATTGATGTTCCCAACCTCGATGCTGCCCATCGCGGTATTGATATTCAGGAAAAACGCATAACCCATCGCCTTGCCGTTCACACAAATCGCATACCCCAACCAATCCGATTTGGACGCCGACGCAGACAAACCGGCGTCAAATTCGGTTGCGTCTTGGGGGGCGGGTTCAAACAGGTAGTCCCATACGTATTCATGGTCGCGCACCTGCGCCCAAATGTCTGGCCCGTGCCGCGCCACATCGATGCGCACCAGTTCGACGAAACGGCCACGCAATTGACGCCCGCTGGGCCAAGTTGCCCCGCCAAACGCCACCGATGGGCCAATGGGCCGCGCCATTTCATCCATTACAAAACCTTTGAATACACCCGCCCGCGCCGCACGCGCGGCGAATTAATGCCCCAATCGCAGGACATACAGTTCGCAATTCCGTTGATCTCTACAAGAGGAAAAACAGTATGGAACGATTTGTTAAGAAATTTTGGACCGAAGAAGACGGCAGCACAACAATCGACTGGGTCGTTCTGACCGCCGGCCTGATTTTGTTGACCATCGCAGTGATGGCCACAATCGGCGTTGAATCGGTTGCCTTGGGGGATCGTACTGGCGACGTCATCGAAGCCGGCGTTTAATCAGGCGGTCAATCCGGGGTTCGGGCCAAGATCAAGCCCCGGGAAAATGGCCTGTTCCAACGTGGCACGATCCAGCCCCATCAGATCGCGCATGACCCAAGCCGCAAAGGCGCGTACATCTCGGGTCGGCAATAAATCACGCCCGTCATATAAATCACCCTCGCCCAATCCGGGCCATTGCCCCAGCACGCGCCCCCCACGCAATGCTCCCCCTGCAAACAACATCGCACCACCAGTGCCGTGATCCGTTCCGCCGCTGCCGTTTTCCCGCGCGGTGCGGCCAAATTCTGTCAAACACAGCACCGCCGTTTTGTCCCACACGGGGCCAAGACCTGCCTGCAATGTCAAAATCGTATCGCTCAGCGCCGTCGCACCACGGCGCAAATTGCGATCTTGGCGCGCATGGGTGTCCCAGCCATTGATCGAAAACGATGCAATCCGTGTGTCCCCGCGCAGTCGCGACGCCGCGAATTCAGCGATTTTGACATGTTCGGAATTGCCCCGCTGTACCGCCGACATCATCGGGCTGTCCATCATCATGGCTTCGGTTTCTTCGGCGACATCTGCTTCCATTGATATTTGTTGCGCGATTTCGATGGCGTCTTCGGATGCGTCGCGAAACAGCGGATCGTCATGGTGCACCACATTCAGCAACGCCCGCGCATTGGCCGAAATCCGCAACCGCGCATCCGGCGACCAGCGGGCGGCAGGCGCATCACCTGACATCAACAACATCTGATCACGTCCAATGGCAAACGCAATTTCAGCCTCAAGGCCCGGAACCACCTGCAACATCCGGTTCAACCATCCATCGCGAAGACCGCCGCCCTCAAGGTTTGCAAGACCCGCTTCTAGGATGTCTTGCCCGTCAAAATGGCTGCGTTTGTCCCGGTAGGGCGTAGACACGGCATGGACCGCCCCGAACTGCCCAGCATCCCACATGGGTTTCAGAACGCTGAAATGTTTGTTGAGCGAAAAGAAACCATCCAGATCATCGCCCCCCCCTGCTTGCCCAGTCAGCAGCGTCGGCCGCAATTCGGCCATCGCGCGATCGCCGTAGGGTTGGATCACGTCTAACCCATCCATCGCACCACGCAGGATCACCACGACCAGCCGTGCATCCCACGGGGCTGCGGCCATCGCAACGGGCGTGATCAATGGGGATGCAGCCGCCGAACAGCCCAACATCGCCCCGCCTATCAGGAAACCTCTACGATCCATCGACTATCTCCTTTGGAAGGCGGCAGAGGCAAGCACGATGCCGATCCCGTCTTTGATGGTTTCGGCGGCGTTCGCGGCGAAAATCACCGCATCGGGCGGCGCAGGGCCAAGGGCGTGATACACGAAATCCCGCGGGTCGGGCAGATCAAAGATCAGCTCGCGCGGGGCCTCCATTGCCCATGTAATGCGCCCCGCCATACCCTGCGGGGTCACCCAGCTGTGTTCATCTTCGGGCCAGCCATCTGGTCCAACAGGATTCTGCCAAACCTGCCCCATGACAGATAGGGGGCGCTGGATCACGCGGCGGACCTCTTGCAATGTGGCGTCTTGAAACACATCCAGCGGCACGGCTAGCGCGCGCATGGACGAGGCCACAAAATCGAAAGGCTGTTTGACCTTTTGCAACTGGCTGACCCACGCGACATCAGACGCCAGCATCACATCATACATTGGCATCAATTGCCCATCCGCGTCCAAATAGGCCTGCGCCATCGCATCCACCAACGCGCTGTCGGGGTCCGGCGCGATGAAATGCACCACCAACTTGCGCGCCAGATGCTGCGCCGTATTGGGATGCACCGCGATGTCGCGCAGCGCCGCAATCACGTGATCGATGCTTTCTTCGGTGCCGCCGTATGTCACACCCAGAACAGTTTCAGGGCCCGGTTCGGCCTGCTGGCGGCGAAAATACCCCCCACGCTGCGCATTTGCCGTCACACCCGTTAGCAATTCGGCCAGTTCGCGCACGTCTGTTTGGGTATAGCCACCCCCAACCCCAAGCGTGTGCAATTCCAACAATTCACGGGCCAGATTTTCGTTCAAACCACGGTTGTTTGACCGCGCCGCGCGGCTGTTGGGGCCCATGGATCGCTGCTGATCCAGATAATGCACCATCATCGGCGATTGCACGGCTGCCACCAACATATCCCCGAATGATCCGGCAACATGGGGGCGTATGAATTCTTCGACATGGGGCGACACCAGATGGCGTGTCAGCCCTGTCACCGCGCGTACGGTGAAATGATCCGACCAAAATCGCGTCAGCCGTTCGCGAAACCCGTCTTTTGTGTGGGTGGCTCGGGCGCATTCAGCGGTGATTGTGGCCGCCACCGCTAACCGCGCCTCTTCGCGTAAAGCGGCTTGCGCATCCTCTGCGGCGGTTTCGCCATCTGTGCCACGCGCTTGGTTTACTGCAATAATGGCCGTTCGAAAATCGGCTGATGACGGCGTGGCGGTGGCAAACGTCGGGATCGGCACAAGCGCGGCAACATCATCGGGCCCGCTAAGCCGCGCAAGCATATCGCCAGCCGAATTTGGCGGTGCGATGTTGGGGGACAGGCCCATGCCAAATCGAATGGCTGCAAGGGTCGGATCAAACGGCACGTCGGCACTCCTCTCCCTTTGTAATGTGTGGGTTTTGGGCTGCCAAACAACCCATTTTTGACCCAAAACGCAAAGTGGGCGGGGAATTGCCCCGCCCACGCACAAAATTCATCACACCTGCGGGCGATCAATCGTCCTGTGGGACAACCCGCAATGCCAATTCGCGCATCTGTTCGTTCATCGGCAGGCTTGGTGCGCCCATCATCACGTCTTCGGCGCGCTGGTTCATGGGGAACATGATGACATCGCGCAGATTGTCCGCATCGGCCAGCAACATCACAATCCGATCCACACCAGCGGCACAGCCACCGTGTGGCGGGGCGCCATATTGGAACGCATTGACCATCCCGCCAAACCGCTTTTCAACTTCGTCCTTGCCATATCCGGCAATTTCAAAGGCTTTGAACATGATTTCGGGGCGGTGGTTCCGGATCGCGCCGGACACCAATTCGTACCCGTTGCACGCCAGATCGTACTGATAGCCCAGCACATCTTCGGGATCGCCATTCAGGGCATCCATCCCGCCTTGTGGCATGGAAAACGGGTTGTGTTCGAAATCAATCGCGCCGGTTTCTTCGAGCTTCTTCACCACCTGCGCTACCGTAGAGCGCTTCTGGCCAATCACCACATAGATGCAGAACAGCTGTTTGTCCGTCTCACCGCGGTCATGCGCAGCTTTCTGGTTCAAAATCGTATCAATCGCAATCGCGGTTTTACCCGTTTGGCGATCACCAATAATCAGCTCACGCTGACCACGACCAATCGGAATTAGCGCATCCACCGATTTAATCCCCGTTTGCACTGGCTCATGAACCGACTTACGCGCAATAATACCCGGCGCTTTTACTTCTGTTCTGCGGCGCTCTGCAGCTTTAATAGATCCCTTGCCATCAATAGGATTACCCAAACCATCAACCACGCGGCCAAGCAGACCTTCGCCCACGGGCACATCCACAATGGAT
>CAYOSK010000118.1:0-8621 GCA_964406585.1 uncultured Octadecabacter sp.
ATCGAAGTTGCAAAAGCCAGCGGTGCAACGGTCATTATTCCGGGCAATGTGTATGTTTATGGCGCGCAAGCACCAGAACGGTTCACACCACACACCCCGCATCTGGCCAAGAACCCCCTTGGGCGTGTGCGTATCGAAATGGAGGCGGCGTATCGTGCGTCCGGTGTGCAAACGTTTGTTGTTCGGGCCGGGGATTACATCGACACAGAAGCGTCAGGAAACTGGTTTGACATGATCATCACCAAACCACTGTCCAAAGGGATAATTTCCTACCCTGGCCCATTGGACAGGCCGCATGCGTTCACGTTCCTGCCCGACGTCGGAGAGACGATGGTTACAATGGCAGAGCAACGTACAAAACTAAGCCAGTTTGAGGACGTCAATGTTCCGAGCTTGACCATGACAGGACAAGAATTGGCCGACGCCATCACGGAAGTTGTCGGCCATCCCATCCGCGCGAAACGAATGTCGTGGTTGCCGATCAGGGTTATGGCGCTGGTTTGGCCGATGGGGCGTGCGTTGGTTGAAATGTCCTACCTTTGGTCCAAGCCACATCACTTGGACGAAACCCGACACGCCGAGCTGTGCCCGACTTTCGCCAAAACACCGCGCTTTAATGCCTTAACGCAAGCCCTGCGTGCTAATATCGACCCAGACAAGGCGGTGCGGACCAGCGGCAAGACCATCGCCGCCGAGTAGTGCCGCCATTGGATCATCCGGCGCGGGCCAAAACACGCCTGCGTCGGTCACGACAATCTGCGCATCCGGCAAAATGTAGGACACGCGCAAATTGCCCGGGCCATCATCGGGCCAATCAGCGGTGTCTAACGCGGGATCTCCGTGATGGGACGGGTTTGCAGCGCGCCGTCCACCGCGGCTCGCAGGCTTTGGGTCTTGCAGATCGGACCGGCCAAGAACCCCCACAATTCCGTCCCGCAATCCTTGGCCGTCAAAGGGGTCGGCATTGACGTTCCCGATCAGGATCGGATGTTGGGGCCGCATGCCAAGATCACCGTCCAGCACCGATTCAAACAGGCGCAATTCGTCGCGGTTTCGCAGGCCGTTGAAATCTTCATCCCCATCAAACACAGGAGGTGTGGCAGAGAACGCAAGCAATGACAAAGCAGCCCCATTAATATCAAACGGGACGATCCAGTGTGCCGTGGACGAAACGGGCAGTTGGTCATGGACCGCTTGGGACGGGAACGGGCTGCCCTGCACGTGCGGCAATGTTCGACCGGGAACATCGCGCCACAAGGTATCCGTCAATGTGATTATACCCGAATCTTTCACAGGATAGCGCGATAGGATCGCCAGCCCGCCGTCTCCCAAGAACCTCCCATACCCTAATGCGTCACGGGCGTCCCCTGCATACCCATCACCATCAACGTCAAGTCCGGTTTGCACACCTGCATTCGGACGCTGTGTTATGTGAACCGGATAAGGATCTATCAGGGCATCTGACAGCGCAGTAAGGGCCGCCCCTGATGCATCAAAATCTATGTCCGTCAGCAACAGAATGTCGGGGTTAACGATATCAATAACACTGATGATCGCGGCAATCTGAGGGTCTTCGCCTTTTAGAATGTCGCGCAACAACAGCCCTGGTCCATCCCGACTAAGCGGGGCAGCAAAGGTCGCAATACGAAGAGATTCCGATGCTTGGGCCAAAGCAAGGATCGGCAAGATGCCAATCAGTAAGACCGCTGCAATCAGGCGAGTTGTGCATCCTCGGATTGCGCGTTGAGATAGGCCCGTTCGCGTTGGATCGCGATCATCTGCCCAACGCGAAGCATCGCGATGCCGCGCATAATCAAGCTGGCGGGAATGAAGGCCCATGCTGTCATCGTCCAGATTAACGTGTGTGAATCCTGCAGCTGGATTGGGTTAAACATATCCGACGCCAGTTTCACGAATGCTGGAATTAAGAAGGGCAGCAAAAACCCTAAGATAAGGTTAAGTTGACCATCACGCTCAAGCCGTTCGACAACGTCGCCGCCTGCTGTTGGGTCAAACGTTGGAAGGTTCGTCCAGACATTGAAACCACCGCGTTGGTTTGGCCAGTTGTTCAGGCGGAGCGCCAATACAAAGAATGCCAAAGACAGCAAAGAAACAAGATAGCTTAGGCCCGCAGCAGTACGAACACTGTCGATCAGGCTGGGGCCTGCTTCTGCTGGCAACATCAAGACCACAAGCCGCACCGGTGAGTACGGGAAATCCATTGCTTCGGCCAATGCGCCACCGACGCGATTGAACAGTTCTGTCAGCGGGGTTGGATCGGTTGCGCCCTTTGCGATGACCGTCAAGGCAAGGATCGTCGCCGCTAGTCCGAAATAACGGACTCGGTTGAAAGGAGGCGCTTCGCGGAATTCGATCAAGCTTGGGGATGATGAATTGTATTCGAATATCGTGAAAATGCCGGACACAATGCACACCAGCGCCACGATTTGCACCGTGTCGACGGTTGTGTTTGAGATCATCAACGACGGTGTCGCGATCATCAACATCACTAGAATTGCCCTGAAAACAGCGCCAGAAAGCCGTGAAATCACTGCTACGTTACCCTCATTTCGGTCGGTCACGATACGATGCCGTGTCCTTGTCCCGTTTTGATCCTGCCCATTTAGGGAGGGTTGCCTCATATTTGCCATAATGTTGCCCACATTCATTTAACGCCGCAAGTCATGGAATTGTTTTGCAAAATAATCAGGGCCGATTTGCGGCAACACTGGTGCGAGATTGCAACCATTCCAAAGCATTAAACGGACGACATCTAAATATGGGGTTAACAAAGTCAGCCAACACAAGTTGCCGTTAACGTCCACTTAACAAGTAGGGCAAAAGAAAGGGGCACCTCATGCGGCACCCCTTTCAAAATTCGTCACTTATGAGCGCTGTCCGATTACACCCAAGGGCGATCCGCGGAGTGCTTGGCCTCAAATGTGTCAATCGCTGCGGCCTTTTCCATGGTTAGGCCGATGTCGTCCAAACCATTCATGAGGCAATGCTTTTTGAAACTGTCTACTTCAAATGTGTATACATCGCCGTCCGATGACGTGACGGTCTGCGCCTCAAGATCAATTTCGATCCGTGCATTGGCGCCTTTTTCGGCGTCCTTCATCAGCGCGTCACGCTGATCTTCAGGCAGCACAATCGGCAGAATGCCATTCTTGAAGCAGTTGTTATAGAAGATGTCGGCGAAACTGGTCGAGATCACGCAGCGGATACCGAAATCGGCGATGGCCCACGGCGCGTGTTCGCGCGAAGATCCGCAGCCAAAGTTATCACCTGCAACAAGAACGGTCGCATCGCGATAGGCAGGTTTGTTCAAGACGAAATCAGGAATTTCGTTGCCTTGGCGATCAAAGCGCATTTCATCAAACAGGTTTACGCCAAGGCCTGAGCGTTTAATTGTTTTCAAAAACACCTTCGGGATAATCATATCCGTGTCGATGTTCACCAGGGGCATTGGCGCCGCGACGCCAGAAAGTTTGTCGAATTTTTCCATTGGAGATTCCTTTCGGGGTGTTAACCCTTTGGAGCTTTCACGTTCATCTTTGTGAACGGAATGTTCATCAATTTCGTCAGTATGGGTCGGGTATGGGTCTGATATGGTTTTGGTATGGGCTTTAGCCTGACCGGACGCCGTTTTCGCGGATGCGACAGCGGCCCCCTTCGGGCGCATCCAAACTTTGCTGCGGGCCCATTGTCCGGCTTTGGTCGTGCCCTGTAGGGGTCCCAAAATACCGCGCGCCGACATATCGCGCATCAACTGTTCTGCTTGATCAAACTGTAGCCCCAGCCGTTTGGCGAGCGTGAAGACTGAAAACGTCACATCAGATTGCGCATGATAGATCGCCGCATGTAACGCGGACGCGGGATAGCCCACCTTGGCTGCAGCCCCAAGCGATGCGGATGGCAAAAGCGGGGCGGCAAAAGCGCCTCCCAACATTTGCAAAAATCCACGCCGCTTGAGAGTCATTACATCAGCTCCCGCACGTCGGTGAGCTTGCCGGTGATTGCAGCCGCCGCTGCCATGCCCGGAGACACGAGGTGCGTGCGGCCCTTATAACCCTGACGGCCCTCAAAATTGCGGTTGGATGTGGCCGCACAGCGTTCGCCTTCGGACAACTGGTCGGGGTTCATCGCGAGGCACATGGAACAGCCCGCCATGCGCCATTCAAAGCCTGCCTCTTTGAAGATATCGGCGAGGCCTTCTTCTTCGGCTTGGGCGCGCACAAGGCCGGAGCCGGGCACGACCATAGCGCGTTTCACGGCGATCTTTTTGCCTTTGAGGATTTCGGCGGCGGCACGCAAATCTTCGATGCGGCCATTGGTGCAGGAGCCGATGAAGACTGTATCGATTTCGATATCGGTAAGTTTTTGACCGGCTGTCAGGCCCATGTAATCGATGGAGCGCGCTGCGGCGTCAATTTTGCCGCCTTCAAAGCTGTCAGGGGATGGCACGGTTGCCGTGATGGGCAGCACGTCTTCTGGGGAGGTGCCCCATGTGACGGAGGGCGCGATGTCTTCGCCTTTCAACGTCACAACCATGTCCCATTCGGCATCGTCATCCGAATACAGCGTTTCCCAGTAGGTTTGTGCCTTGTCCCAATCGTCGCCTTTGGGCGCTTGCGGGCGGCCCTTGCAGTAAGCAAAAGTTTTCGCGTCAGGTGCGATTAGCCCTGCGCGCGCGCCGCCTTCGATCGCCATATTGCAGACGGTCATGCGACCTTCCATGGACAGGTCCTCAATCGCGGTGCCGCAATATTCGATCACGTAGCCGGTGCCACCCGCCGTGCCTGTTTTGCCGATGACAGACATGGTGATGTCTTTTGCGGTCACACCCGGTTTCAGGTGGCCGGTGATTTCGACCTTCATGTTTTTGGATTTCTTCTGGATCAGCGTTTGTGTTGCCAGAACGTGTTCCACCTCGGACGTTCCGATGCCGTGGGCCAATGCCCCGAACGCGCCGTGGGTTGCGGTGTGTGAATCACCGCACACGACGGTCATGCCCGGAAGCGTCCAACCTTGTTCAGGGCCCACGATATGCACAATGCCTTGGCGCACATCGGATACGGGGTAGTAATGGATCCCGAATTCCTTGGCGTTCTTGTCGAGCGCTTCAACTTGAATACGGCTGTCTTCTGTCATGGTTTCCGCGTTCGCACGATCGAGCGTCGTGGGCACGTTGTGATCTGGTACGGCTATGGTCTTTTCGGGTGCGCGCACTTTGCGGCCAGCCATGCGCAGGCCTTCGAACGCCTGCGGTGATGTCACTTCGTGGACCAAGTGGCGGTCGATATAAAGAAGGCAGGTGCCATCCGCGGCCTCATCGGCGACGTGGGCATCCCAGATTTTATCATAAAGCGTTTTGGGGGACATATCGGTCCTCTCCCGTGTTTGGTGTTTGGAATGGATTAACAAGGCGCGCGAGGCGCGGACGACACTATAGGTGCGATAGGTGCGCGAGAATGGTACATGTTGCACCATAAAAACGCCAAGGCAGGCGCGCGCGATCATCCATGTCGAAAACTTGGGTCATGGGTGGGCAGATATAGGCATGTGAGCCTTATCGCAAGTATTGGCTCAGCCAAACGCGGTGAAATGGCCCCAAAGTTGATCGAATTGGAGCAACTCATGCTATCAGAGCTTGATCTGGCCCAAACACTGCTGAGATTGAAGGGCCACGATCCGTGGGTTGTGTTCGTCTCCCTTGGCGCGCACACTTGGATCATGTCATTCGTCCGTACTTTGGTTATTCTGTTGGCCTTGCCGTCGATATTGCAGGCTGAACGAGAGGTGCATGTCGTCAGCCTCGCGAATGGAAGCCGTGATCCGATCAACTTGATGTCGATTGATGATGCACATGTTCATGTTGATCGCCCCGGACAATCAGTTGTTTTGGTCCTGTTGGATCGTGGCCCGCTGACGTGGCATGTCAGTTACGAGCCTGATACGATCATCGAAGGTGTGATTTTGGGCGGTGACAACCCAGATCAGAGCGATGTTTACCTAAGCACAATTCGTTTTGAAGGTGCCGAAATTGAGGGGCTTCCTGTGCCGCTGCAGCCCCAAGGCGCGCTTTTCCGACAGATGGTTGCCACCGTCAGCGCACGTGCGAACACCGATGGGATTTCGGGGTTCTATGGCGCTTATGATGCGCCTTTTGACCGTATTGTTCTTCGCGATGCCGGTTCATCTTCAGCCTATAAGCTTGATTACCTTGACGAACTGGTCAGTACGAAGGCCGATTTGCCGGAAGAATTTCAAACTTGGGACCCCCAAACGGTACTGGCTAATAGGGTTGTCTTGGACCAACGCGGCTTGGTCTTGTTGAACGATGCCGGAGAAACGATCAGGTTGGATGTGCCGCAAGATATGCCGCCAATTCTGCTGCCGTCTGCCGCGATTTTGGACGCGGAAAACAAGACTGCCTACGGCATTACGATCGGGGATGACGGCCTGATTTATCGCATCAACATTGATGACGCTGATTGGCGTGTCGTTGGAAGTTTAGCCGGATATGACGGAGCAGCCATGATCCTTGATGAGGATCAGAACAGATTGGTGATGACGGGCGCATTTGGTCGACCCGGTGATATCAAAATCGTTGGCTTGGATGGCGGATCAGACGGTTTCAATCTGCCAGGCCGAAACTTCGTCGGATTGGCCGACCTTTACAACTACGGCAACGATTTCCCGCCCAGTTTGGTCCCGCACTTAATCGTGGACGATTGGGTTTTGCTGGTCGCGGGCGCGCCAAGCGACGGGGCGTTTCGTGCCTATGCGTTAAACTTGCTGACCCAAAACGTCAGATTAATCGCCTATCGCGACGTCGCAGAATAATTCGCCTACCGCGCCGCCGATAAGCCTAAGTTCAGCTGTTTTGTAACCGCTTAAACAAAGATGATGTGTCCCAACGGCCGCCGCCCATGTTTTGTACATCTTTATAGAACTGATCGACCAATGCTGTGACTGGCAAAGACGCGCCGTTTTCATCAGCCGTGCGGAGGCAAATGCCAAGATCTTTGCGCATCCAATCCACCGCAAACCCGTGTTCAAACTGATCAGCCAGCATGGTTTCATAGCGGTTGGACATTTGCCATGATCCGGCGGCGCCTTGGCTGATCACCTCGACCACGGCGGCACCATCCAGTCCCGCTTTGGATGCGAAATGCATCGCTTCGGATAGGCCCTGAACCAGGCCGGCAATGGCAATCTGGTTACACATTTTCGTCATCTGGCCTGCGCCGCTTTCGCCGATACGACGGCATAGTTTCGCGTAGATGTTCATAATGGGTTCAGCACGATCGTAGTCGGCTTGATCGCCACCACACATAATCGACAGGGCTCCGTTTTCAGCCCCCGCCTGCCCGCCTGACACTGGCGCATCAATGAAAGCAATCCCTTTGGATTTTGCTTCGGCATATAGTTCAGCCGTGACCGCGGCAGAGACCGTTGTATGATCGACAAAGGCGCTGCCTTTGGCCATCGTCGCAAAGGCCCCGATTGGGCCCAAACAAACAGACCGCAGATCATCATCGTTCCCAACGCAGGCCATCACAACGTCCGCACCCTTAGCAGCATCAGCCGGAGTTGCCCCAAAGCCGCCGCCGAATTCATCAGCCCATTTTTCGGCTTTTGCCGTGGTACGGTTGTAGACAGTGACGTCGTGGCCCGCTTTGGCCAAATGACCCGCCATGGGGTAGCCCATGACGCCAAGGCCTAGGAATGAAAGTTTTGTCATCTGTGTCGTCCTGTCTGTGGTTTATCCTAAGGCCGTCGCAGCGCGCGCGGTCGGCGTTGAGGTGTAACATAGACAGGTTATGGCATTTGGCGAGGGGATCAGTGGCGTGTCATACCGGTTTACGTCTGTTCAGCACCATGCATCTTGGTCGGGACGGCCTCTATCAAATCCGCAGGCTGACAGTCGAGTGCTGCACAAAGATTGGCGAGCGTTTCAAACCGGATGCCTTTGACCTTGCCGGATTTAAGAAGGCTTAGGTTCTGTTCGGTGATTCCAATTTGCGCAGCCAAATCGCGGCCTTTGACTTTGCGCAATGCCATCATCACATCGAGGCGGACAACGATTTCCATCAAACGAATTCCCGATTTTCACGTTCAATTTCAAAGCCAGCCTGAAAGACCCAGCCGAGGCTATAAAAGCCCAAGCCACACAGGGCAATCGTGATGTCGCCTGAGTCGTAGTAGTATTCAAAGCCGCGTTGTCCGATGGGGCCATTCGGATCGTTCCCCCATGTTAGGATCGGCGCAATCGCGAGACCCAAGACCGTGTCTGCGACCATCACACCGACCAGCGTGAGGCCAAAGCGCTGAACCTTTTGGCAGGCCTCAATCGAGAAATAGGCCCCTGCCCGCAAATCAAACAAAAGACGCAGCGCGACCCAGAAGGCAGCACAAGAGATCCCAACGACAGTGAACCAAAGGGCCCCATAGGCGATCATTTGGCCAAGGCTGACGACCACGCCAGGTTCGACCCATGGGTGGTCTTGCATGGCGCCCTGAAACAGGAAGGGCACCAGCCAACCCAGCAATTGCGTGATCCAAACGATAAAGAAACTGGAAACCAGCACGATGAGCACGGTCGAGATCGTGCG
>CAYOSK010000119.1:0-8334 GCA_964406585.1 uncultured Octadecabacter sp.
TGGACCGTTAGCTCAGCTGGATAGAGCGCTGCCCTCCGAAGGCAGAGGCCAGAGGTTCGAATCCTCTACGGTCCGCCACGCATCCACATACGACAAACGCGGGCATCAGGTGCTACGATCTGCCCATCCAGCGAATGTCTTTTCCAACGCAACGACGATGTAATACAAAACGATCCCGAGAAACGCCAAAGCGATTAAAACGGCGAACATCAATGGATAGTCGGAATTGGTTTTGCCACTGTCAAACAACGCGCCGAGCCCGCGACCATGAGGGGAGACGATTTCCATCAGGTTGGTGCCGATAAACGCGAGCGTCACGGCCACCTTGAGAGCCCCAAAAAATTCCGGCAGCGTTTTGGGCAGCGCGATTTTCCAGAATATTGTCGCCTGTGACGCCCCGAGCGCGCGCAAGATGTCGCGGTATTCGGGTTCCAATGTCGACAACCCAATGGAAACGGACACCGCAATTGGAAAGAAGCTGATCATAAAGGCGATCAAGACTGTGTTGAAATCATGCCAGCCCACAAACATCAGCGCGACAATTGGCACAACTGTTGCCTTGGGGATGGCGTTGAACCCAACCAATAACGGATAGAGCGCGTCGCGCATGGTCCGCGAAAAGCCCATGATCATGCCCAGCATTGTGCCAAACACAACCGCCAGCAAAAGCCCCGCGACCGTGCGCCAAAGGGTTTGCCAGCCCATAATTAAGAACAAGTTCCAGTATTTTTGGTACGCGGGAATAAGATCGCTGGGCGACGCCATGCGATAATTTGGCCATCCATTGGCCCAAACCAGCAGTTCCCACAGGATCATGAACACGATGATCGCCGCCGTTGGCACCAGAATTTTGCGCGCGGTCATGCGGTTTCCTTTGCCGGTGCGCGTCCCTGCGCGACTTCGATTTGGTGGCGCAGCACATTGAGCATATCCGCCGCTTGAGGGGTGTATAAATGATCAAGCGTGCGCAATCCCGTATCTGGAACATCCAAAACAAACTGGGTCTTGGCGGGGCGTCCGGACAACACAACCACCTGATCCGCCAGAAAAATGGATTCGCGCAGATCATGGGTGATCAAAATGCCGGTAAAGGGTTCTTCGGCCTTCACACGGTGCATGATTTGCCAAAGGTCTTCGCGGGTAAACGCATCCAGCGCACCGAACGGTTCATCTAGGATCAGAACTTCGGGCTGATGGATGAGGGCGCGGCACAATGATGCGCGTTGTTTCATGCCGCCCGACAATTCAGACGGGCGTTTGTGTTCAAACCCGTCCAATCCAACCAAGGCAAGCAGATTTCGCGCGCGGTCTTCGGCTTGGGCTTTGCTTAATTTGGTAGATACAATTTCAAGCGGCAACAGCACGTTTTGCAAAATTGTGCGCCATTCCAGCAAGACCGGGTTTTGGAACGCCATGCCGACGTTGGATCGTGGCGCGGTGATCGGTGTGCCATGGACGCTGACGCGGCCTTCATCCGGGATCAATAGGCCCGCGACCAACCGCGTCAGGGTGGATTTACCGCAGCCCGACGGCCCGACAACCGCAACAAAGCCGCCTTCGGGCACCGCTAAATCAAGTCCGTCCAGGACGGGCAATGGGCCAGAGGCGGTGCGGAACGTGTGCCGCACCGCCTCAATTTCAATGAGATTTTCCAACCTTATTCAGCCAGTGAAAATCCGCCATCTGGCAGGTAGGCGTCGGTGAAATACAACGACGCATCAGGCGCTGTCGTGAATTCATAGGTCGTAGCAATTTGATCCAACGCGCGGGCCATCCGGTCGCTGTCCACCAAGCCAAAACCATTGGACATAACTTCTTCGGTCACGACATTCGCGTCAATTGCCAGTTCCAAACGACGCTGTTCCAAATCCGCATCGGCGGCTGGGTTGCGTTCGATCAGCGCCGGGATGACGGACGCAGGGTCCGCGATAGACGCGCTCCAACCTTCTGCCACGCCAGCCAAGAAACCGGACACGACATCAGGGTTTTCGGCCGCAAAGTCTGTGTTCACAATGATAACATTGCCATAAAGATCAACGCCGTAGTCGGCCATAAGAATGGTCACAAGATCGTCTTCTGGAACGCCCAAACGGGCCGCGTTCAGATAGGATGTAAACGAAAACCCAGTGATCGCTGCGACGTTGCCTTCGGCAAGCATTGGTTCACGGGTTGGGAACCCGACAGGTTCAATGGTGATCGCGTCAACATCTAAATCGTTTTCGGCGGCAAAGATTGGGAACTGCGCCCATGCGCCATCTGGGGGTGGGGCGCCCAAAATGCGTCCTTCAAGGCTGCTTGGCCCGTCTATGCCGAGGGACTTGCGCCCGATGATTGCGAAGGGTGGTTTGTTGTAGATCATCATCGCACCAATGACAGGCGCACCGGGGTTTTGATCAAGGAACCGGATCAGGCTGTTGAGGTCTGCCATGCCAACGGGAAATGCACCTGTTGCGACTTTTGGAATGGCGTCCAAAGATCCAGCGCCAGCTTCGACTGTGACGCTCAGGCCTTGGCCTTCAAAGTAGCCGTTGTCGATGGCCGCAAAGTATGGGGCGGCAGGCCCTTCGAATTTCCAATCAAGGGCGAAAGGAACGTCTGTTTGTGCGTGAACCGCTGTGGCCCCAGCCAAAGCAATCCCCAAAATAGAGCGAAATAACATGGTAGTCTCCTGTTGAAACGTGCCGGGCAGAACCGACACTCTTTTTGCCGTCCCACTATTGTTGGGTGGGTCTGACGTTCAATCTGGATCGGTTTTCGGCGCCGCACAAGAGAGGGAGGGCAAGTCTTTTGCCTATCGAATTGGCGGCTTGTTCATTTTTTGGGCGACATTGATGGTGGGTTGCGCGATCAATGTTGTATCGAACAGCGCGGACTACTCTGCGGTTAACGCCAAAACCGATGCTTTTAATGTGTGAAGTTGCGCGTCTAAATGGGTGCGGTCCGCCGCGGCCTGTAGAAAGCTGTGCTTGCTGGTTTCAACAAAATCGGCAAGGTGATCTGGCGTTAACCCTTTGTGTGCCAAGCGATCCGCATAGGGTTCAAACAGGCGAGATAGCGCGGCGCGTTTCAGCGCAGAAACCTCTGCCATCGCGGCGTTTCCATCTGCCGAAGCGGCCGCCGCAATCAAATCGGCTGCATCCGGTGTATCACGTAACAAATGATAGGTTGGGATGACACTAACAGTCGCAAAGGCATCCATCGCCGCGGTTAAATCCTGACACGTCGCCCATTCTGTTTCCAGTTTTTCAAGGGTCCGCGCCCCATACAACAAAACACCAGCGGCATAGACTTCGTCCTTATTGGCGAAACGTGCGTAAAGGGATTGGCGCGAAATACCCACCGCCTGTGCAATGTCGCCCATTGTCGTGCGCTTGAAGCCATAGCGCATAAAGACCCCGAGGGCCGCATCAAGGATTTTGGTGTTATCATTCTCCATTTTGACAACTTGACAAATTACGACGGAATGTCAAATCATACGGTAGCGAACAGGAGGTCGATATGAAACTGACAGTGGATGGAACCACCCATGACGTCGATGTCGAAGATGACATGCCGCTTTTGTGGGTCTTGCGCGACGAAATTGGTATCAAAGGTGTGAAATATGGCTGCGGGATCGCCCAATGTGGTGCCTGCACCGTTCATCTGGATGGCGTCGCTGTTCGGTCATGCCAGACGTGGGCGATTGACGCAGACGGGGCGGAGGTGACGACCATTAATGGTTTGGGCACGCCGCAAGCAATGCATGCCGTCCAACAGGCGTGGGCGGAACATCAGGTTGCGCAATGCGGGTACTGTCAGTCCGGTCAGATCATGCAGGCCGCGTCGATGCTGGCCGCGATCCCTGATCCAACCGATGAAGACATCGATGCGGAAATGTCTGGAAATCTGTGCCGGTGTGGCACTTATCCGCAAATCCGCGCGGCGATCGTGACTGCCGCTGCCAAACTACGAGAGGCGTAAACATGGGACGTTTGAAAACAATCGCGCGGCGCACTTTTTTGTTTGGATCAGCGGCTGTCGTGGGCGGTGTGGCCTTTGGTGTTTACTTATACAAGAAACCGGTGGCGAACCCATTGCTGGCTGATCTTGGCGCAGGCGAGGCGTCGATGACAGAATATGTGCGCATCACCGCTGATGGCGTCACATTGATCACGCCGCGCGCGGACAAGGGGCAGGGTGCCTATCATGTGCAGGCCGCGTTGATTGCAGAAGAGTTGGACATTGATCTGGATCAGGTGACCGTTGATCCCGGCCCGCCGTCGCCCGCCTATTACAACACCGCGCTCAGCACAGAAGCGCCCGGTTTTATGCCCACGGACGAGGGGTTTGCGGCAAATGCGACCCGGACCTTCATGGATGCAGCGATAAAAATCATGGGGGTTCAAATCACGGGGGGGTCCACAACGGTTGCTGATTCATTTGATAAGCTGCGGGTTGCGGGGGCTGTCGCGCGCGAGACATTGAAACTGGCCGCGTCCCAAAACACCGGCGTCGCCGTGGCGGATTTGCGCACAGAACGCGGTGCCGTGGTTTTGCCGGATGGCACAACGTTGGATTACACTGATCTTGCGGCAACAGCTGCAACGCTTGATCCGGTTAATGAAGTCACGCTCAAGGATCCATCCCAGTGGCGTTACATCGGTAAAGACATGCAGCGCATTGATATTGTTGCAAAGTCTACCGGAACGCAGGCCTACGGAATTGATTTTGAACTGGACGGCATGGTGCATGCCACCGTCGTGACCAACCCGCGCAAAGGCGGTGATATGGTGTCCTTTGATGCCAGCCAAGCGCAAGGAATGCGCGGTGTTCGAAAGGTGGTCGAACTGCCCGGTGGTGTCGGTGTGATTGCTGATAATACGTGGCGTGCGTTTCAAGCGGCACAGGCAATTTCGTTTCAATGGGGCGATGCGCCGTATCCGCACGATCAAGGCGATCATTGGGCCGCCCTTGATCGCAGCTTTGACGACGCATTTTTGGACAGCCGCCAACGTGATGACGGAGATGTTGACGCGGTGCTGGACGGTGAAACTGCGATTGAGGCCGAATACCGTGCGCCCTACCTTGCTCACGCGCCGCTAGAGCCGATCAATGCCACGGCCTTGATTACCGCAACGCGCGCGGATGTCTGGACAGGGACGCAAAGCCCGCGGTTCGCCCAAAGCGCTGTCGCTGATCTAACCGGATTGCCTGAAAAAGACGTTCATATCCATGTTCTGATGATGGGTGGATCATTCGGCCATCGTTTGGAAATTGACGTTGTAAAACAGGCGGTTCTGCTTGGCATGTCGATGCCGGACACGCCTGTCAAACTCACCTATTCGCGCGAAGAAGATATGGCCCATGATTACACGCGCCAAATTGCGATGGCGCGAATGCGCGGCGCCGTTAAAGACGGGCAGGTTGATGCGTTCGATTTGGGCATTGCAATGCCATCCGTAATCAGCAGCCAAATGGGGCGGCTTGGGATGTCTGTGCCCGGACCGGATAGTCAAATCATCGCGGGGGCGTGGGAACAACCGTTTGGAATTCCGAATTACCGGGTGTCCGGTTATCGCGCGGAACCGCTGGCACCGATCAGTTCGTGGCGGTCTGTCGGCGCGTCTACCAATGGGTTCTTTCACGATTGCGCGCTGGACGAGGTGATCCATGCAGCAGGCGCAGACCCAATGGAAGAACGGCTGCGTCTGACATGGGATGCTAATTCGCGCGCCGTGCTGGAAGCCGTCGCCGACATGTCTGGCTGGGACGGGCCATCAATGGGACCGAACCGAGGGCGCGGTGTTGGGTTTTGTCTGTCATTCGGCGTGCCAACAGCCGAAGTTATCGAAGTTACCAACACCGACAACGGCATCGTTATAGATAAGGTCTATGCTGTTGCAAATGTTGGAAAAATTGTTGACCCGATCAATTTCAAACATCACATTTCCGGTGCGGTTGTTTGGGCGCTTGGGCATGCAATTTCCGCTGAAATCACACATTCAGACGGAATGACGGATCAGGTGAACTATGACAGTTATCAAGCCATGCGGCTTTATCAGACGCCCGAAATCGAAGTGCGTGGACTTGAACTTGGCGAGCATATCCGCGGGATAGGTGAACCGCCTGTGCCACCCGCCGCTGCCGCGCTCGGGAACGCGATTTTTGCCGCGACGGGTCGGCGTATTCGGGAAATGCCGTTTAGCAAACACATAGATTTCGTTTAGACCAGTGTCTTGGCCTCGCGCGCGGACACGACAGGTCGCGCCGAAGTCGGGCGCATGTGCGGGCAGGCCCATTCAGGAAACAAAGCCAGAATTTCGGCGCGGGCGGATTGATCAAGTGCGCTCAGCGCCTCGGCACCGGGAAAGAAGCTTTCAGATGGGATTCCTTCGGCAATGACGATTTGGTGGTCGTCAAATGCGATATGAATATACGTGACGGTGCCGCCTTCGACGGGGCGGATTGTGTTGTCATTGCTTAGGGATTTGGCCGGAGCGAGGACTTCGTCCATGCCGCAGTGCATTTCGACCCGCCAACCATCCAACATCATGCGATGCTGGGGGGAGACCAGCAAATCACGGTCATTTCCCAGTGCGCCTTTGGATATGCGAATGGGGGCGAGGGCGCCTTGTGCCGGAACGGTCGCGCGGCCAATCCATGCGATTGGTTGCAGCCCATTGTCCATCGTCCAGACGCGATCCCCAGTGTTCAAATCCTCAATCGCGGTTTTTCCGTTTGCCGTGATAATCAACGTGCCAGGGGTAAAGCAGGTGATGCGTTCGATTGATTTGAAATCGAAACTTTCGCCCGTATCTGCGCCGTTTTCATCTTGGTAGAAAACTGTCCCTGACCCGTCTTTTGGGCCAAGTTCAACACGGGTATCCGCGCCTAACGCAAGCGTATCAAACCCTTTGCCGCCATTGACCTGCGTAATGTTCGCGCCTGTGTCGATGCGGATCGTATCATTGCCTTTTCCGGCATCAATTCCGTCGCCAACCATTGCGCGTGCACCAATGCGGATGTCGTCATCGCCGCGTCCTGTACACAGTTCGCCGCCGATGCTGGCGCGACCATCAAGCGATACAATATCGTCATTGTGCCCGGTCAAAACACGGCCATCCACGCGGGCCATATCATCCATCATCACGACGTCTTCACCGCTGTTGGTAATGACGTCCCCTTGGACATCGGCGGTTCCGGACAAATCAACAGCATCATCGCCACGGCCAGTCTTTACCGACCCGGTAATGACACCGCTGGTTGCAACCAGTGTATCGTGCCCCTGAACCATCTGGACATTGCCTGTTATGATCGTGCCACCAGACACCACCACCAGATCATCGCCAAAGCCCGTATAAAGGGTTCCGCCCAGCGTCTTGGCGGCAAGTTCAATGAAATCGTCGCCCGGTGTCGTGTTTATCTGATCGGATTGGGACAGGCTTCGGTCCGCAGCGATGAACACATCATCCTGTACCATATCGACGTCTGATGTGCGTTCGATGATCGTCGCAAATGTCGTGTCCTGAACCTGCGCGATAATGTCGGCGCCAAGGTTGGGATCAAGCGTGCCGAACGTATCATCTGCTGCGCGTGTGCGCGCGAATTGGTCCGCAACGATATGTGTGAAAAGCGGACCCAGCTGGGTGTCGCCAACAGCGTCTTCTGCAAGGCCACCGACCCACAGATCGACTTGAAAAATGTCTGTATAGGCCGCAGCAAGCCGCACTTGTACGTCTTCATCGCTGGTGATGATTGAAAAATCCAACGGATCAAGCGCAGAGGGGTCAATGTCACCGATCAAGGCGGCACGCGTGGCAATATAGCCTTCGAGCCCATGATCCAATCCGCGCGCAAGGTTGAGCGCAGCAAGGGAAAAACCGGAAATGCCATCCGGAGTTTGAAGAAAGAAGTTCAAGTCGTCGACGATCTGGGTGTCCAGTTCCTGCGCTGTGGCATGAAGCTGCCCGCGGATTATCGCTTCGATCCCCGATTCTTCGACCGGAGAATGATTAAAAAACGCATCCATCAAGCCCATCGACCCGGCGTCTTCAGCGGATTCATCCAACAGGTCGATTTGCGATGACACCAAGGTGTGTCCAAACCGGAAAGCAGCCGTCGAAAATTCGACCGAAACTTCGCCCACAGCGTCCGGCGCAACTGTTTGATCCGCAGCGTCCCCGATCAGATGTGGCAGCCATTCATTGTAGGTGATGGATTGAAGTTCAAATTCTACGATAGACCGCGCCGCGTCATATAGTTGTTGATCCGACCAATCCGGATTGTCCTGCGCCAGTTTTTCCGCCCAATAATTGTGTTCACGCACAAACATTGTGTGCATGGACAACAGGTTTG
>CAYOSK010000120.1:0-8264 GCA_964406585.1 uncultured Octadecabacter sp.
CCTTTGGCCGTGGCAACCGCCGCCCAATCCCCCAGCGCAATCGCCCGGCTAACACCATCTGCGCCCAAGCCACCCAAAATCGCCATAGATGCTTTCGCGCCGATACCCTGCACCGACATCAAAAGTCGGTGCCATTCTTTCTCAACCAATGTTGAAAACCCAAACAGCTGCAAAACGTCTTCGCGCACCAGTAAATCTGTATACAGCGCGACGGCCTCACCGTTGGTTGGCAGGCTCGCCATGACACGTTCACTGACGAAAACGATGTAACCGACACCGCGGACGTCGATCAGCACGTGATCCGCCGCACGGTATTCCAACCGCCCTGCAATCCGCCCGATCATGCTGAAATCCTGGCGGCGGTTTGCGCATGATGCGCGTGACAAATCGCAATTGCCAACGCGTCCGCCGCATCTGCACCCGCCAAATTTACGCCAGGCAATTGCAGTTTCACCATATGGGCAATTTGTTCCTTGTCCGCATGCCCTACGCCCACAACGGCCTTCTTGACTGCATTGGGCGCATACTCCCCTACGCTTATGCCGGCTTGCGCTGGCACCAGCATGGCAATCCCGCGCGCTTGCCCCAGCTTAAGGGTCGCAGCGCCGTTTGTGTTGACAAACGTTTGTTCCACCGCCGCGGTATCCGGCGCATAGGTGGTGACAATGTCCGTCAAAGCATGATGCAACGCCAACAACCGAGCCGACAAATCACCGGAGCCAGACGAACAAATCCCATTTGCAACATGGCTAAGGCGCGATCCGTTCACAGAAATCACGCCCCAACCCATATTCCGTAGCCCTGGATCAATGCCCAATACCCGCATGACCGCCCCTTTTTGTTTGTTGTTACTTAACCACCTAGCACAAAAGGCGAACACCCGCCTAGCCCCTTCCGCAAGGCCCCTTGGACCCAAAGTCGATTTCGACATCCAAAAACGCCCCGCCAAAAGCCATAAGCGACGTTTTTATGTGCGAAATTTAAATCAAAATTACATAGGGTTAGTTGAAATTAGGCCATGCAGAAATGGCATATCACCCTTGTCAAAATGGCACTGGTGATCGGCGCCTGACAGGCCTACCTGCCATTCAAGTTGAACGAAACCAACGGCGCCAGCCCACAACCCAAGGAGACCTTCCCATGGCCGCCATCGATTATCGCCTTTCTACCGTTAAATCCGGGTTTTCTTTTGCATCTGCTGTCAGCTCACTGGCCGCATGGAATGACGCTCGCATGACGCGCAATTCCCTGAACAAATTGTCTGCCCGTGAACTTGACGATATTGGTCTTGTCCGCGGTGACATCGAAGCCATCGCACAGGGTCAAAACCTGGGCGGCCTGATCCGCTAAGCCGCGTCGGCTTTCACGAGGCAACGCCGGGTCTGTTGGTACCACAGACCGTATTGAAAAAGGTCGCGACCCTCAGGGCGCGGCCTATTTTTTTGCCGCCTCAAAATGGGGTCGTCACCGCCGTTCACCCGTGGAAAAAGTACTGCGTTAGATATCCACCCACCGCGACAGTTAATGGATCTTCTTGCATCACAAACGCACCGGCCTGTTGCAAAACCGACCCTTCACGCAGTTCTTCGACCTGTGCCGCGTAATTACCTGCGCCCATTTGCGCATAAAGCAGGGCTTTGAACGCAAACAGTAATAACAACACAATGAAAATACCGCGAAACGGCACTTCTGGTTTGATCAAACGCGGGCGCGATCGAATGAGCCCATCTTTGCCGACACGATGCACCACGCCATTGCGACGCATGCGGTCATGGTTTCGAACTATTTTATTGAGACGTTTATCTAATCTAGAATCTATCGTCATAATGGCAGCCTAACAAAAATACCGCCCCCCACAGAATTGACGGTAAAGTCGATTCCGAATGCGGCGGCATTAAGGCAAACCGTTCAAAAACACGTAAAACCCCCAATAAACGCGGGTTTTCTACGTTTCTTGACGTAACGTAAGGGTGGACCAGTCACCAATCCGATCATGATGCATAAGATTGTACCCATTTTGCGCATAAACAGCGATAATTTCGTCCGCCTGTTCGTTCAAAAGACCCGATAGAATCGCGATTCCTTTTGGCTTTGAATGGGCCGCAAGATCGGGGGCCAACATGATCAAGGGCCCCTTTAGGATGTTTGCGAAGATCACATCGAATGGAGCGGCGGACGCCAAGGCCGGATCATCAAACCCAGCCGCGGCCACGCATGTCACCGCTCCGGCCATTCCATTGGCCGCCATGTTCGCCTCGGCCACGTCGACGGCCACGGGATCAATGTCAGACGCGATCACGCGCGCACTTCCTGTCTTTGACGCCGCCATCGCCAACACAGCCGTTCCACACCCGACATCGGCGACATCATCAAATGTGTGATCCGACAGCAGCCGATCATAGGCCTTAAGACAACCCAGCGTCGTGCCGTGGTGGCCCGTACCAAACGCCATAGCCGCATCAATCAACAACCCGATACGGTCATCGGGCAACGCCTGCGCATCATGCGACCCATAAACAAAGAACCGCCCTGCTTCTACGGGCGGCAATTCGCGTTTCACATGGGCGACCCAATCGGTTTCCGGAACTTCACTAACGACAAAAGGCTTTGCGCCAAACGTTGTCGCCAAAAGGGCCAGCGCAACATCATCTGGCGTATCTTCGAAATAACCACCGACTTCCCAAAGCCCGCTGTCATCTTCCACTTCAAAGACCCCTACGCCTGTTGGTTCAGGACTCATCTGTTCCATCGCATCCGCAAGCGCCTGCGCGGCGGGCTTGCCGGCCAAAGTGGTCAGGGCAGTGAATGTGGTCATGGGTTACTCCGCTGGTGCAGCGCCAAGACGGCGCGCAAAAATTGTCTCGTTGCCCGCAACAGGATGGCGCGGGATCAGCAATGATAACACCAATGACACAACAGCCATTGCTGCCGCGGCCAAGAACACCAAGCTGGGTGATGTCAGCCACAAATACCCCAACAAGGCGGGCAAAAAGACCGCCGCAATATGGTTAATCGTGAACGCAACAGCCGCTGTAGGTGCAATGTCGCGCGGGTCCGCGATTTTCTGAAAGTAGGTTTTCAATGCCAACGCCAAGCTAAAAAAGATGTGGTTAAACACGTAAAGGGCTGCCGCCAACATCACGCCCCACCCGAAATAGTACAGCCCGCCGTACAACAGGAAAATCAGGGCAAGCCCGATATATTCGACCACCAGCGCATTGCGTTCGCCGAACACAGCAACCGCCTTACCAACCAGCGGCGCCGACACAATGTTGGCCACCAATGTGATCAAGAACAGCGATGTGATTTCATGCACGGCGAACCCGAACCGTTCAACCATCATGAAACCGGCAAAGACAACAAATATTTGACGCCGCGCGCCGGACATAAATTGAAGGGCGTAGTACAACCAATACCGTTTGCGCAGCACAAATTCACGACGCTGCGGTTCAGAGCCTTCAAACTGCGGATAGGCCAATAGGCAAAATACACCGATAATCGCGGTGAGCCCGCCAGACAGCCAATAAACAATCGAATACGACAACCCCAGGCTTTCCCACGTCAGCACGATTAATACATAAGCCGCCAGCGTTGCCCCAGACCCTGCCGCAATAATCCAGCCAAGCGTTTGCGGGGCGCGCGCTTTGTCGATCCACTGCAATTGCAGGCTTTGGTTCACGGTTTCATAGTAGTGAAACCCGATCGAGCTGAGCATCGTGACAGTTAAAATCCCGCCCATGGACGGAAAATGCGCGGTGATCGCAGTGGCGACGCCCAGCAAAACAAGCGACACCAATCCCAATACTTGCTCTCGAAACATCATCAACAGGATGATCACGGCAACTGCCAAAAGACCCGGTACTTCGCGCACAGAGTGCAGCCAGCCGATGTCTGAGCCATCAAAATCCGCAACTTCAATGACGAAGTTGTTCAGCAGCGCAGACCACGTCGAAAACGCAATCGGCATCGCAGCAGCCATCAAGAACAAGAGCGTTACGGGCCGCTGCCACATCGGCAGTTTGGGTGCATCAATCAGGCGAACGGTTTTCATGGGATGTCCCTACGCCCGTTATCGCGAATTGTCGAACCCACTTTTTGGTGTAGAATTGGCGGGAAGAAGGGGGTCGCGCGCATGTCTGACAAGATTGAAATCGAAAACATCAACACTCCGGGTCAGGTAAGCCGCGTTAACGCGGCCAAGTACAATGCGATGCGCGACGCCATGCTGATCGTGATGCCCCATGATGCGCCCGGTGAAACCGCAAAGGCGATCAGAGAAGCCACGAAACCCCATCTCCCCGAACACTTGTTTCCCGGCGGGGCCACGGCAGGTTGGTGGCAAAAGACCGTGCAACTGGATCTTGAGGCCAAGGGCACCATTGCGCGCAGCGCAACCAAACCACTGCGGTTTTACTTGCGCTAATCGCTACCCCTTTGCAGGCATCCCCGCTAGCGTTCGGATCAAGCGCACCATCGCCAGAACGTCGATCAAGGAATTAGGATCGGAATTGATCATCACCACAAATCCTGTGGGACTATCGGCCGCTCGATACATCATCGTGAACACCCCCGGATCACCGCCACTGTGACCTTCCAGATCAAGCGTCATTGGCCCGAAAGATATGGTTTCACGGGTCCAAAAAAACCCAACGAAATCCGTTTCACTTTCTAACCCTGCAATCCCCGTCACACGCGGCACGGTCAGGGTATCAACAAGGTCCTGTTGCAGCAGTTGTTCACCCTCTAGCGTGCCGTCATTCAAAAGCGCGGCTAACATCCGCGCGAGATCTTGCGCAGAAGCATTAAATTGCCCGTCCGGCCATGTCGCCAATCCATAGGGGGCCAGTGGAACAAATCTACCTTGTTCATCGCGACCGTATAGCGTTGCGACCTGCGCAGCTGGGGGCGCTCGGTGCCCCCAAAATCCCGAAAGCCCAAAGGGATCAATCACGATCTGCTGGGTTGCATCGACAAAATCTTCACCTGTTGCGTCCTGCACCACCTGCGCGGCAAGCCCCGCACCGATGTTGGAATAGGAATAATACGATCCGGGTTCGGTGGGTATGAACGTATCTGCGTCATAAAGATCCCCCCGCTGCGATAACGCGCGGGTCAAAAAACGGCCTAAGCTGTCGGGATGAACAACACCGTCCATGTGATACGCGTGTCCTTCGTACACAGGGTCCAAATCTGTCAGCGCCGCCGTGTGCGTGGCCAATTGCACCAGCGTCCGGTCGACCCCGTCAGGCGGATCGAACGGAATAGACAAATAATCTGTAATGGGCGCATTTTCATCGACCGCACCATCCAAGACCGCTTGGGCAGCTACCAATCCTGTCACGACCTTGGAAATCGACCCGATTGGCATGATCGTTTCAGGTGTCATTTCAAGGCCCGCGTCGATATCGGCAAACCCGGCAGCGCCTGTCTCAAGAACCGCACCCGGTTCAACCACGGCCCACATCACGCCAGACCATTGGCCGCGATCAACCCCGCGCTGTGCTTGCCGTTCAACCGAGGCCAATCGAGCATCATAGCCACCCGGCACATAGAGAAACGCAAAAGCCGTTAGAGCAGCGACAACCCAAAGGGCCACTAAAACACCGCCGATCCATTTCATAACACGCATCTGGTCGTTCCTTCAGGTTAGGGCATTCGTCGCTAATAGAAACTTTGTGGGTCAATATCGATGGCCATCCGCAAATCTCCTCGCAGCTTGAACTGTGCGACCCATGCGCTCAGCGCCTGCTGTAACGGTGCCGATTTTTCGGCCTTCACCAAAAGGCGGACACGGTGACGCCCCCTGATCCGTGCAATTGGCGCAGGTGCCGGCCCGAAAACCTGTGCACCAATTCGGCGCAGCGGCGCATCATTGCGCGCCATTTCAGTGCCCAGATCAAACACGTCTTGGACGTTCGGACTCGACAACACGATACCCGCCATGCGGCCATAGGGCGGCACACCAGCCGCGCGCCGCTCGCCTGCTTCCGCGGCCCAAAACGCGTCTTCGTCGCCACCGAGAATGGATCGGATCACAGGGTGTTCTGGTTGGAATGTCTGCAGCACGGCTTCGCCGGGGGTATCCGCCCGCCCCGCGCGCCCCGCCACTTGGCGCATCAATTGAAACGTGCGTTCGGCGGCGCGCAGGTCGCTCCCTTGCAACCCAAGATCAGCATCAATGACCCCAACAAGGGTCAGTTTCGGAAAATTATGACCCTTAGCAACCAATTGGGTGCCGACGATCACATCCGCTTCGCCGCGCGCGATGCTTTCGATATGTTCTTTCAGCGCGCGCGCCGACCCATACAAATCCGAACTCAGCACCGCGATTTTGGCATCCGGAAACAGCGCCTGCGCTTCTTCGGCCATGCGTTCAACGCCGGGCCCGACCGGGGCAAGCCGGTCTTCGGCTTCGCAAGACGGGCACACAGTTGGCATTGGTTTGGTTTCGCCGCACTGATGGCACATCAAACGTTTCAGGAACCGGTGTTCCACCATCGTGGCATCACAATCATCGCACCCAATCTGGTGCCCACATGCCCGACAAATCGTAACAGGCGCATACCCGCGACGATTAAGAAACAGCAGCGATTGCTCACCTCGCTCAAGGCGTGCTTCAACTTTTTTCTGCAAACTCGGGGACACCCAACGCGACCCCGGCAAATCCTCGATCCGCATATCGATTGCTGACATCTGTGGCAGCACCGCGGCCCCATAGCGCGATTTCAAAGTGACGCGCGCGTATTTGCCGGCTTCGACGTTCGCCCAGCTTTCTAACGACGGCGTTGCCGACGCCAACACCACCTGCGCCTGATTCAGCGATGCACGCAAAACAGTCATATCCCGCGCGTTGTACAACACACCGTCTTCTTGTTTGTAGGATGTGTCGTGTTCCTCATCCACAATAATAAGGCCAAGATCACGGTAGGGCAAAAATAGGGCCGATCGCGCGCCTACAATCAACTGCGCATCGCCCTGCCCGACCATTCGCCAACAGCGGCGCCGCTCCGTCATGGTCACGCCGCTGTGCCATTCGGCGGGCCTCTGGCCAAAACGCGCTTCAACCCGTGTCAAAAACTCAGCCGTGAGCGCAATTTCTGGCAACAACACCAGCGCCTGTCGCCCACCTCGCAGGCATTCGGCGACGGCTTCAAGGTAGACTTCGGTTTTGCCCGATCCGGTAACCCCCTTAAGCAACGTGGTCCCATAAGTGCCTGATCGCACCGCCTCTCTAAGGACCCTCGCGCCCGTCGCTTGATCGTCGGTCAACTCTTTGCCGCCATAATCAGGATCAAGATGCGGATAAGGAACATCGCGCGGGCTGTCTTCTTCGGACACCGCGCCAAGCTTAACCAATCCTTTAACAACCGATGATGTCACCCCGGCGGTTTCCGCGACTTCCTTAAGGGTGAAGGCCAAGCCGCCAAAATCGCGAAGCACCCCCAACACTTTTTCGCGGGCGGGCGTCATGCGATCCGGCTCGTTGGTGCCAAGGCGGTAAACCTTTCGCATCGATGGGGCATCGCCCAACCCCGGCGCACGCGTGGCCAACCGCAACATCGCAGACATAGGCGTTAACGTATAATCTGCCGCGCGCTGCAAGAACTGGCGCATTTCTTCGGCCATTGGGGCAACGTCCAGCGCGCGGATCACGCTGCGGACCTTGGCATAGTCGAAATCGCCCTTGCCCGGTCCCCATACGACGCCAAGCACTTTGCGCGGCCCCAATGGTACCTCTACAAATGCGCCAAGATGGCAGCCGCCTTCGGGGGCTTTGTAATCCAACATACGATCAATCGGTTGCGCCGTTAGCACACCTACCAATTCGCCTTCGTGGAAAAACACCGCGTCCATTACGCCGCTTTGCGAAGGGTCGCCGTCAGCACGCCCATCGCAATCAAGACCCCGCCGCCCGCGCGGGTCATCCACGCCAAAACAGCGGGTTTACGGATTGTGCTGCGCAACCGATCAGCCAGCAGAGCGTACATCATCACGTTCACCGCCGCGAGGCTTACAAAGGTCGCGATCAAAATAGCGAATTGCGGGGCCAACGCAGCATCAGGGCGAATGAACTGGGGCACAAACGCAATGAAGAACACGATCCCTTTCGGATTCAGCGCAGTCACAACAGCTGCGTTTCGAAACACATCCCGCGCGCTCAGCTGCGGTGCGCCTTCGATTTCAATTCCGCGCGCTTGCCCTGCATGACGGATCATCCCGATGCCCATCCAGACAAGATAGGCCGCCCCGACCCATTTAAGCGC